>NZ_RCOB01000204.1:0-40342 GCF_004307665.1 Pseudomonas sp. Sample_16 | reverse complement strand
TTCCGGCCCCATCGCTGGCAAGCCAGCTCCCACAGGAATTCGGTTCCCACATTGGAAATCGGGTTGTCAGTTACTTCCCGCCACTCCCCGCCACGCTCTCACCACCGCGCGTCAGGTAATAAGCGCCGAGAATCGGCAGCATGGTCACGATCATCACCAGCATCGCCACGACGTTGGTCACCGGTACGTCCCGTGGGCGGCTGAGCTGGTTGAGCAGCCACAGCGGCAAGGTGCGTTCATGGCCGGCGGTGAAGGTGGTGACGATGATTTCGTCGAACGACAACGCAAACGCCAACATGCCACCGGCCAGCAACGCCGAGCCCAGGTTGGGCAGGATGATGTAGCGGAAGGTCTGCCAGCCGTCGGCGCCGAGGTCCATCGAGGCCTCGATCAAACTGTGCGAAGTGCGGCGCAAGCGGGCGATGACGTTGTTGTAGACGATCACCACACAGAACGTCGCGTGACCGACGATGATGGTGAACATCCCAGGCTCGATGCCCAGCGTCTTGAAGGTCGCCAGCAAGGCGATGCCGGTGATGATCCCCGGCAGGGCAATCGGCAGGATCAGCATCAGCGAAATGCCTTGTTTGCCGAAGAAATCCCGGCGATACAACGCCGCCGACGCCAGCGTGCCGAGGACCATGGCAATCGCCGTGGCGATGGCCGCGATTTGCAGCGACAGCTTGATCGCTTCCAGTACATCGGGCCGCGAAAACGCCACGCCGATCCACTTCAGGGTAAAGCCCTTGGGTGGAAAGCTGAACGCCGCGTCTTCGGTGTTGAAGGCGTACAGGAAGATGATCAGGATCGGGAAGTGCAGGAACACCAACCCACCCCAGGCGGCAATGCGCAGGCCTAATGAGGCTTTTTCAGAGTGCATCGAAGGCCCCCAGACGTTTGACGATGGACAGGTAAATGGTGATCAGCACGATCGGCACCAACGTGAACGCAGCGGCCATCGGCATGTTGCCGATCGCACCTTGCTGGGCGTAAACCATGCTGCCGACAAAATAGCCCGGTGGGCCAACCAGTTGCGGCACGATGAAATCGCCCAGGGTCAGGGAAAACGTGAAGATCGAACCGGCGGCAATCCCCGGAATCGACAGCGGCAGAATCACTTGCATGAAGGTCTGGCGCGGCTTGGCGCCGAGGTCGGCGGAGGCTTGCAGCAATGACGGCGGCAGGCGTTCCAGCGAGGCCTGGATCGGCAGGATCATGAACGGCAGCCAGATGTAGACGAACACCATGAAGCGTCCCAGGTGCGAGGTCGACAAGGTGCTGCCGCCAACCCCCGGAATGCCCAGCACGAACTGCAAGACCGGCTCCAGTCCCAGATGCTGCACAAACCACTGCGCCACGCCGCCCTTGGCCAACAGCAGGGTCCAGGCATAGGCCTTGACGATGTAACTGGCCCACATCGGCATCATCACCGCGATGTAGAAAAACGCCTTGGTCTTGCCGGTGGTGTAGCGCGCCATGTAGTAGGCAATCGGGAACGCGACGATGGCGCTGGCGATCGACACGACAATGGCCATGCTCAGGGTTCGCAGGATGATGTCGAAGTTCGAGGGCTGGAACAGCGCGGCGAAGTTCGCCAGGGTCAGGTCGGGAGTGACCGCCATGGTGAAGTCGTCGAAGGTGTAGAAGCCTTGCCACAGCAATGTCAGCAACGAACCGAGGTAGATCGCACCGAACCACAACAGTGGCGGCACCAGCAGCATCGACAGGTACAGGTTGGGCCGGCGATACAACAGGTTGGAAAACCTGCGCAACGGCGAACCTCCCGACTGGGTTTGAGAAATAGCCAAGGTGCTCATTTCACACCCCGCCGACGACGGTGTCGTGCAACTGGACCATGGCTTCCCGCGCCCAGCGCGCACTGAGGCGCTGCCCGGTCTGGTGCTGCGCGCTGCTGTCGATCCACTGATTGTTGGCCTGGCTGATGTTCAGGGTCTGGCCATTCTCCAGTTTCAGTTCATAGCGGGTGGCGCTGCCCTGGTACTGGATATCGTGGAGCAAGCCGGTGACTTCGATTTCGTGGCTGGCCAGCGGGCCTTCGGCGAAACGCACGTGTTCGGGACGAATCGAGAACGGCTGCGGATTGCCACTGATTTGCTTCGCCAGATCACCGCGGATCACGTTGGAGGTGCCGACGAATTCCGCGACGAAGGTGGTGGCCGGTTTCATGTACAGGTTGCGCGGGCTGTCGACTTGTTCGATGCGGCCCTTGTTGAACACTGCCACGCGGTCGGACATCGACAGCGCTTCGGTCTGGTCGTGGGTGACGAAAATGAACGTGATGCCGAGCTGGCGTTGCAGTTTTTTCAGCTCGCCTTGCATCTGCTCGCGCAGCTTCAAATCCAGCGCACCGAGGGGTTCATCGAGCAACAGCACACGCGGACGATTAACCAGTGCGCGGGCCAGGGCCACGCGCTGGCGCTGGCCGCCGGAGAGCTGCACGGGTTTGCGCTCGCCATAGCCGCCGAGGGCGACCATGTCGAGGGCTTCGGCTGCGCGCTTGAGGCGCTCGGCCTTGGCGACGCCTTTGACTTTCAAACCGTAAGCGACGTTGTCGCGAACGTTCATGTGCGGGAACAGCGCGTAATCCTGGAAGACGGTGTTCACGTCACGTTGATACGGCGGCAGCCCGGCGGCTTCTTCGCCATGAATGCGGATCGAGCCTGCGCTGGGTTGTTCAAAACCGGCGATCAGGCGCAAACAGGTAGTTTTGCCCGAGCCGGAAGGCCCCAGCATGGAGAAAAACTCGCCGTCCTGGATGTCGATGGAAACCCGGTCAACGGCTTTCACTTCGCCGAACAGACGGGAAACGTTGGTGAACTGGACTGCAAGCGTCATGGTGCGGTGCTCCAAAAAGGCGAGGGCGGTCGCAGCGGCCCTGCCTGGACTTCTGAAAAAACTGAATCATTGCTTTTTGTGGCGAGGGAGCTAAGCCGCCGCTCCTGTGGCGAGGGAGCTTGCTCCCGCTGGAGGGCGCAGCCCTCCCAAAAGAGTTGATGCGGTTCGTCTGAAAAACCGCATCGACCGGTTTTGGGGCGGCTTCGCCACCCAGCGGGAGCAAGCTCCCTCGCCACAGGGATGGCGGCTTCGCCACCCGGCGGGAGCAAGCTCCCTCGCCACAGGGGGGCGGCTTCGCCACCCAGCGGGAGCAAGCTCCCTCGCCACAGGGATGGCGGCTTCGCCACCCAGCGGGAGCGAGCTCCCGCGCCACAGGGGAGAGCGGCTTACCTGCCGCCCATGATCGCGATGTAGTCCTGGGTCCAGCGGCTGTACGGCACGAATTTGCCGCCTTCGGCTTGCGGGGTTTTCCAGAAGGCGATCTTGTCGAACTGGTCGAAACCGTTGGTCTTGCAACCTTCGGCACCGAGCAATTCACTCTCCTTGCACGCCGCCGGCACGGCTGGCAGCGAACCGAACCAAGCCGCCACGTCGCCCTGGACTTTCGGTTGCAACGACCAATCCATCCACTTGTAGGCGCAGTTCGGGTGTTTGGCGTCAGCGTGCAACATGGTGGTGTCCGCCCACCCGGTGGCGCCTTCTTTCGGGATGGTCGACGCGATCGGCTGCTTCTCGTTGATCAGGCCATTGACCTGATACGGCCAGGCGCCGGACGCGACCACGCCTTCGTTCTTGAAGTCACTCATCTGTACGGTGGTGTCGTGCCAGTAACGGTGGATCAACGGCTGCTGGGCGCGCAGCAGATCGAGCACGGCCTTGTACTGCGCTTCGGTCAGTTCGTAGGGGTTCTGGATGCCCAGTTCCGGCTTGGCCGATTTGAGGTACAACGCGGCGTCGGCGATATAAATCGGACCGTCATAGGCCTGAACGCGGCCCTTGTTCGGTTTGCCGTCCGGCAGATTTTCCGCGTTGAACAACACGCCCCAGCTGTCAGGCGCAGTCTTGAACACGTTGGTGTTGTACATCAGCACGTTCGGCCCCCACTGATATGGGGTGCCGTAGGTCTGGTTGTTGACCACGTACCACGGCGCATCCTTGAGGCGAGGATCGAGGTTTTTCCAGTTCGGGATCAACGCCGTGTTGATCGGCTGCACACGCTTGCCACCGATCAGCCGCAGCGAGGCGTCGCCGGAGGCGGTGACCAGGTCATAACCACCCTTTGCCATCAGGCTGACCATTTCATCGGAGGTCGCCGCCGTTTTCACGTTGACCTTGCAGCCGGTTTCCTTCTCGAAACCGGTCACCCAGTCGTAGGCCTTGTCGCTTTCGCCACGTTCGATGTAGCCGGGCCACGCCACGATATCCAGTTGGCCTTCGCCGGCACCGACGGCTTTCAGCGGCTCGGCGGCCTGGAGGCTGGCGCTGGCCAGCAGCGCCGTGGTGATTGCACTGAGCAGTGCGGTCTTGTGCACGAACATGGGTATTCCCTCTTCTTCAAATTATGGTCGGGGCAGTTTTGAACGTGGTGAAGCATGCCGTTGGCGGCTTGTTATTAGCGTAGTCAGAGATGTTGCCCGTGGCGCGCCATGATGTGGCGCACCACGCTGTAGTCCTGGAGCGAATCGCTGGACAGGTCTTTGCCATAACCCGAGCGCTTGAGCCCGCCATGGGGCATTTCGCTGACCAGCATGAAATGGCTGTTGATCCAGGTGCAGCCGTACTGCAACCGCGCGGCGACCTGCATCGCCTTGTCCAGGTTCTGGGTCCAGACCGATGACGCCAGGCCGTATTCGGAATCGTTGGCCCATTCCACCGCTTGTTCCAGCTCATCGAAACGCGTCACGGTGACCACCGGCCCGAACACTTCGCGCTGGACGATTTCGTCGCTTTGTTTGCAGCCCGCCAGCAACGTCGGCTGATAGAAGAACCCGGCGCCGGAATGTACCGCGGCACCGGTCACCCGTTCGATGTGCGGCTGGCCGAGGGCACGCTCGACGAAACTGGCCACGCGGTCGCGCTGGCGGGTGCTGATCAGCGGGCCGATTTCGTTGTCGGCATCGCGTTTGCCGGCAAACCGCAGGCTGCTGACGGCGGCACCGAGTTCAGCCACCAGGCGGTCGTGAATCCCGGCCTGTGCATAAACCCGGCACGCGGCGGTGCAATCCTGGCCGGCGTTGTAATAGCCATAGGTGCGCACGCCTTCGACCACCGCTTGAATGTCGGCATCGTTGCAGACAATCACCGGGGCTTTGCCGCCGAGTTCGAGGTGGGTGCGTTTGAGGGTTTTGGCGGCGGCCTGGAGAATTTTCTGGCCCGTGACGATATCGCCGGTCAGCGACACCATGCGGATTTTTGGATGGCTGACCAAATGGCTGCCAACCCCTTCGCCGCCACCGCACACGATGTTGATCACTCCGCGCGGCAAGATCTCGGCCAGCGCTGGCGCCAGAGCCAGGATCGACAGCGGCGTGTGCTCCGAGGGCTTGAACACCAGCGTATTGCCGGCGGCCAGGGCCGGGGCGATTTTCCACGCGGCCATCATGATCGGGTAATTCCACGGCGCAATGGACGCCACGACACCAATGGGATCGCGCCGCACCATGCTGGTGTAGCCCGGCAGGTATTCGCCGCTGAGCTGGCCGGTCTGGCAGCGCACGGCACCGGCAAAAAAACGGAACACATCGACAGTCGCGCTCAAGTCGTCCTGACGGGCAAGGTGCAGCGGCTTGCCGCAATTCAGGGCTTCGAGACGGGCGAGCTGGTCAGCGTTTTTTTCGATGGCGTTGGCGATGTCCAGCAACAGGTTGGAGCGCTGTTGCGGCGTAGTCCGGGACCAACCGGCAAAGGCGCGGTGGGCGGCGAGGATGGCGGCTTCGACTTGTTCGGTGCTGGCTTCGGAGATCTGCGTGAGGATTTCGCCCGTGGCCGGATTGATGATGGGTTCGGCACAGCCTTGTCCGGCGACCAATTCACCATCGATCAACAATGCGGTGAACAACGGGGTCTGTGCACCAGTCATTCTTCGGGTTCTCTTTTCTTGTGTGGCCATGCGGTTCCCCTGTGACCGGGGGGCCGACCGTCTTATATAGATGCAGCAAGACTAGTGCGCGGCCCCGAGGTCGACAAATTCTAAATACTGAAGGTGGCATTCGATTAAATAGATGGCTTGCGTCCGCCGTGTGGTTGTTCCCGCGCAACAGTAAGAAACGGGTCGACCAGCGCCGGCCGCGCCGTGCCCCTGCGCCATGCCAGGCCGACATCGAGGGTCTGGCTCAAGTCGGCAATGGGCCGCGCTTCGATGATGTCGCCCTCCAGTGACCACGGGCGATAGGTCATGTCTGGCTGGATCGAAACACCCAGACCCGCGGCCACCAGGCTTCGCACCGCTTCGGTCGAGGCGGTGCGCAAGGTGATACGCGGTTGCAACGAGGCTGCCGTCCACATCCGTTGGGCGTTGCGATCCATTTCGTCGACGTTCAGTTGAATCAGCGGCTCGCGGGTCACGTCGGCGAGATTGATGCTGTCGTGCTCCAGCAGCGGATGCTGGGCCGGCAGCCACAGTCGATGGGGCGAATGGGTCAGCACTTCGGTCTGCAAGGCGTGGCGATCTTCGAGGTTGGAGAGGATCAAAACGCCGACATCGATCTCACCGCTGACCAGCAAATGCTCGATGTAGGGGCGCTCGTCCTCCATCACGCGGATCTCGACGTTGGGGTAGGCGCGCTGGAAACGGGTCAGCAAATCCGCCAGGTAATAACCGGCCACCAGGCTGGTCACGCCGATGATCAACTGCCCGGCGACCTGGTCGGTGCTCTGTTGCAGGCTGCGTTTGGCGTTGTCGACAGTGGCAAGGATCAAGTGCGCCTGTCGTAAGAACTGGTGGCCCTGATGGGTCAGGGTCATGCCCTTGGCGTGGCGACTGAACAGGCTGACGCCGATCTCTTCCTCCAATTGCTGGATCGCCAGGGTCAGGGTCGATTGGGAAATGAACGCGGTTTGCGCGGCGGCGGAGATCGAACCGGTCTCAGCGACGGCGATGAAATGACGGATCTGACGCAAGGTCATCATGAGAGGAAACCCAGTGGGCGGTTTTTATCGATAGGTTCGAGTGTATATCCATTTTTACGAAAGGCAGGCTGACTTCGAGCAACATCTGGAAGCACTCTCGCAGGTCAGGTTGCGGCACTTTCGATCTAGGCTGGTGGCCTCAAGGTTTGGTCAAACCTTTTAGTGGAGGCAAAAAATGAACACCCGTGGATTGCTCGATCAACTGCTCAAGTCCGGTCAGGACCTGTTGCAGAACAAGGCAGGCGGGGCGCAGGGCAAACCGTCCGGTGGCGCTCTCGGCGGGTTGCTCGGCGGTAACGGCGGTTCGGGCGGCCTCGGCAGTCTGCTTTCCGGTGCGGGTGGCGGTGCCTTGGCGGCAGGTGCAATGGGCTTGTTACTCGGCAACAAGAAGGCGCGCAAGGTCGGCGGCAAGGTTGCGGTCTATGGCGGCCTCGCGGCATTGGGCGTGATTGCCTACAAGGCCTATGGCAATTGGCAGGCTCAGCAGGGCACGGCGCCGAAGACCGAGCCGCAGACCCTTGATCGCTTGCCCGCGGCGCAAGTCGAGCAGCACAGCCAGGCGATTCTCAAGGCGCTGGTCGCGGCGGCCAAGGCTGATGGCCACATTGACGCCCGTGAGCGCGAGCTGATCGAAGGCGAGTTCACCAAGCTCGACAACGATCAGGAACTGCAGCACTGGCTGCACGCCGAACTCAACAAACCGTTGGACCCCGCCGATGTCGCCCGCGCCGCCAGCACTCCGGAAATGGCCGCCGAGATGTACATTGCCAGTGTGATGCTGGTGGATGAGGAGAGCTTCATGGAGAAATCCTACCTCGACGAATTGGCGCGCCAGCTCAAGCTTGAGCCGGGTCTGAAGGTCGAGCTGGAGAAACAGGTTCGCCAGGCTGCTGTTTAAGTTCTGCAAACGCCATCGTTCAGGATCATGATCGTTCCCACGCTCTGCGTGGGAATGCCTCAACGGACGCTCCGCGTTCGGCTCAATGACCATTCCACCGTCCCTTTCTACCGATTTACCCCTATCACCCGGCTTCCCAATTGATGGACAGTCCCTCCCCAGAGCCCACCCACGCTTTTTTGCGCGGGATGCGAAGTGGAGCGCAACCGTCTTATAAATGAAACAGCGCCCTCGGCTATACTCCCCGCATTTCGAATATGCCCCGAGGACTGACTGTGAAGAACTGGACGTTGCGCCAACGCATTTTGGCGAGCTTTGCGGTAATCATCGCCATCATGCTGCTGATGGTGGTCGTCTCGTATTCCCGGCTGTTGAAGATCGAAGACAGCGAAGCCAGCGTGCGCGAGGATGCGCTGCCAGGGCTGTATTACAGCTCCATGATTCGGGGCGCGTGGTCCGACAGCTATGTACACATTCAGGCCATGCTCGGCCTCGAGCAAGGGCAGGGCTTCACGGCAGAGGAAGCGGCCAACTTCAAGGGCTACGCTGCGCGGTTGACAGAGCAGATGGAGCTCTACCGCCAAACGATTACCGACGAAGAAGACAAGCGCGAGTACGCAGCCTTCGAAAAAATCCATGAGGACTACCACCGGATTCTGGCCGCGGTGATCGAGTTGCATAAACGCAACCAGAACGCCGAGGCCATCAACATGTTCACGGCTGAACTGACCCCGACCTGGACAGCGGGTCGCATGAAGGTCAGTGACATTCTTCGTCATAACAAGGCCGTGGCGGACGCCGATATCGCGGCCATTGATGACGCAGTGCTCACCGCCAAAGTCATCATGGGTATCTCGCTGGTGATCGCCGTGCTGGCCGCGGCTCTCTGTGGCCTGTTGCTGATGCGCGCCATCATGGCGCCGATGAATCGTATCGTGAAAATTCTCGAAATCATGCGCACCGGCGACCTCAGCAGCCGTTTGAATCTTGAGCGCAAGGATGAATTCGGCGCAGTGGAAACCGGCTTCAACGACATGATGGCCGAACTGACCTCGCTGGTATCCCAGGCGCAGCGTTCTTCGGTGCAGGTCACCACGTCGGTCACGGAAATCGCTGCCACCTCCAAGCAGCAGCAGGCCACCGCCACCGAGACGGCGGCCACCACGACTGAAATCGGCGCGACCTCCCGTGAAATCGCCGCAACATCGCGGGACCTGGTGCGCACCATGACCGAGGTGTCCACCGCCGCCGATCAGGCCTCGGTCGCCGCCGGTTCCGGCCAGCAAGGGCTGGCGCGCATGGAAGAAACCATGCACTCGGTGATGGGCGCGGCGGATCTGGTCAACGCCAAGCTGGCGATCCTCAACGAGAAAGCGGGCAACATCAACCAGGTGGTGGTGACCATCGTCAAGGTCGCCGACCAGACCAACCTGTTGTCGCTCAACGCCGCCATCGAGGCCGAGAAGGCCGGCGAGTATGGTCGCGGTTTTGCCGTGGTCGCCACCGAAGTGCGACGCCTGGCCGACCAGACCGCAGTTGCGACCTATGACATCGAGCAGATGGTGCGCGAGATTCAATCCGCTGTGTCGGCCGGTGTGATGGGCATGGACAAGTTCTCCGAAGAAGTGCGCCGTGGTATGTCGGAAGTGCAGCAGGTTGGCGAGCAACTGTCGCAGATCATCCATCAGGTCCAGGCACTGGCACCGCGGGTGTTGATGGTCAACGAGGGCATGCAGGCCCAGGCCACCGGTGCCGAGCAGATCAACCATGCGCTGGTGCAATTGGGCGATGCCAGCAGCCAGACCGTCGAATCCCTGCGTCAGGCCAGTTTCGCCATCGATGAATTGAGCCAGGTGGCCGTCGGGCTGCGCAGCGGCGTTTCGCGATTCAAAGTCTGATGAGCGAAATGACGGCCAAACGCAGCGCCGTTAAGCCAGCGTTGCACGCCTTGTTTCTGGTGTTTCGCATCGGCAGCGAGCGCTATGCCTTGCAGGCCATCGAAGTGGCGGAAGTGCTGCCGCGCCTGCCACTGAAACCCATCGCCCACGCGCCGCACTGGGTTGCGGGGGTGTTTGCCTATCGCGGTGCGGTGGTGCCGGTGATCGACCTTGGTGCGTTGACGTTTGGTACGCCATCGCAAGCGCGCACCAGCACGCGGCTGGTGCTGGTGCATTACCGACCGGATGAAAGCGCACAGGCGCAACTGCTCGGGCTGATTCTGGAACAGGCCACGGACACCTTGCGTTGCAACCCGGCGGATTTTCAGCCTTATGGGTTGGATAATCGCCAGGCCCCGTACCTGGGGCCGGTGCGCGAAGATGCGCACGGTCTGCTGCAATGGGTGCGGGTCGCCGATCTCTTGGATGAACCGGTGCGTGCGCTGCTGTTTCCGACGCCACCTCTGGACCTGACGCTGCTTGAGGGCCGGCCATGACCAGCGACCAGCGTTTTTTCGATTTCCTCAAAGAGCGCATCGGCCTTGACGTGACGTCGGTCGGTCCGGCGATCATCGAGCGTGCCGTGCGTCAACGCAGTGCGGCGGCTTCGGCGCAGTCGGCGGATGAATATTGGCGTACCTTGCAGGCGTCTGCCGACGAACAACAGTCGTTGATCGAAGCGGTGATCGTTCCCGAGACCTGGTTTTTTCGTTACCCGGAATCTTTCGCCACCCTGGCGAAACTGGCGACCAAACGGTTGGCAGACATCAACAATATGCGTGCCCTGCGGATTCTCAGCCTGCCGTGCTCCACGGGCGAGGAGCCTTACTCGATTGCCATGGCACTGCTGGATGCCGGGTTCAAACCGCACCAGTTTAAGGTCGAAGGCATGGATGTCAGCCCGCTGTCGGTGGACAAAGCCCGGCGCGCGCGGTACGGCAAGAACTCGTTTCGCGGTCAGGACATCACGTTTCGCGACCGGCATTTCACCGCCGAAGGCGACGGCTTTCGGCTCAGTCCGCGAGTGCTCGATCAAGTCCACCTGCAGGTGGGCAACCTGCTCGATCCGGCATTGCTGGTCAACGAGCCACCCTATGACTTCGTGTTTTGCCGCAACCTGCTGATCTACTTCGATCTGGCCACACAAAAACAGGTGTTCGAGGTGCTCAAGCGCCTGACTCATGTGGATGGCGTGTTGTTTATCGGACCGGCCGAAGGCAGTCTGTTGGGGCGTTTGGGCATGCGTTCGATCGGTATCCCGCAATCCTTTGCCTTCAGCCGGCAGAGCCCGGCGGAGTCAGAGTCGTTGCCAGCTTTCGTCCCCACACCTTTACGGGTGCCGCAACCCCTGCGCAATGTGCTTGCCCCTGCGACCAGCAAGCGCCCATTCACCAGCACTGCACGCCCTGTGCCACCGGCGAACACCGGCAACACCGACGCCGCCAGGCTGCTGGCGAACATCGCCGCGCTGGCCAATGAAGGCAAAAGTACCGAGGCTCGCGCCGCGTGTGACAGTTACTTGCGCAGCCATGAGCCGGTGGCCCAGGTTTTCTACTGGCTGGGTTTGCTCAGCGATGTCGCCGGCAGTGTTCTGGAGGCCCAAGGGTTTTACCGCAAGGCGTTGTACCTCGAACCGCAACATCCCGACGCATTGATGCATCTGGCCGCCTTGCTGCAGTCCCAGGGCGATACGGCGGGAGCCCGACGATTGCAGGAACGCGCCGCCCGCAGCGAGCGCGCCGCTGACAGTGAGCGTAAACGATGATCGCCTCCGACACCTTTAGCGTCACCCATGAAGATGCCCAGGCCATCGATGATTGCTGGAACCGCATCGGGATCCATGGCGACAAATCCTGTCCGTTGTTGATCGAACACATTCATTGCCGTAATTGCGCGGTGTATTCGGCGGCGGCGACACGCTTGCTGGATCGCTATGCGTTGCAGCAGGAAGACCGTGAACATGTGTCCGGTACGTTGCAGAGCGAGGTGAAAACCCGCTCGCTGCTGATGTTCCGCCTCGGTGAAGAATGGCTGGGGCTGGCGACGCGCAGCTTGGTGGAAGTGGCGCCGATGCAAGCCATTCACTCCCTGCCGCACCAGCGTTCGCGGGCCTTGCTCGGTGTGGCGAACGTACGCGGTGCGCTGGTGGCGTGCCTGTCGTTGGTCGAATTGCTGGGCCTCGATGGCGTCAGCAGCGTGGCGACGGGCGCGCGGGTCATGCCGCGCATGCTGATCATCGCCGCTCACGGTGGGCCGGTCGTCGTACCGGTGGACGAAGTGGACGGGATTCACGCCATCGACGAGCTTGTGCTCGAGGCTGCGTCGAAATCCGGCAACCAGGCCAATGCCAAATACACCCAAGGCGTGTTGCAATTCAAAGGTCGCAGCCTGCGTTGGCTGAATGAAGAACAGCTGTTGTCCGCCGTGACCCGGAGCCTCACATGACCCCCGAGCAAATGCGCGATGCCTCTTTGCTGGAGCTGTTCAGCCTCGAAGCCGAAGCCCAGACCCTGGTTTTGAGCGCAGGTCTGCTGGCGCTGGAGCGCGACCCGACCCTGGCCGATCAGCTCGAATCGTGCATGCGCGCGGCGCACTCGCTCAAGGGCGCAGCACGAATTGTCGGCGTCGATGCCGGCGTCAGTGTCGCGCACGTCATGGAGGACTGCCTGGTCAGCGCCCAGGAAGGGCGGTTGTACCTGCGCCCCGAACATATCGATGCGTTGCTGCAAGGCACTGATTTGCTGATGCGCATCGCCACACCCGGCAACGCCCCGCTGCCTGTGGATATCGAAGCCTATGTCGCGCTGATGGCGCGCTTGCTCGATCCGGCTGCCGCCGTCATGCCGGCCAAGGCAACGCCCGCTCCGGTCATGGCAGAGCTTCAGCTCGAAGCTGCGGTGGCCAAGGTTGAAGTCCCGGAACCGGAGATTGAAGCGCCGCCCGCCGCGCCGAAGAAGACCAGACGCACCACCGAAAACGGCGAGCGCGTGTTGCGGGTGACCGCCGAGCGTCTGAACAGCCTGCTCGATCTGTCGAGTAAATCCCTGGTGGAAACCCTGCGGCTCAAGCCGCACCTGGCCACCATGCAGCGCCTCAAGCGCATGCAGAACAACAGCCTGCGAGCACTGGAAAATCTCAACGTCCATCTCAAGGAACACGCCCTGAGCCTTGAAGCCCGGGAAGCCCTCGAAGATGCTCGTCGACTGCTGGCGGAGTCACAGCAGTTGCTGGCGGAAAAAAACGCCGAACTCGATGAGTTCGCCTGGCAGGCCAGTCAGCGGGCACAGGTGTTGTACGACACGGCGCTGGCCTGTCGCATGCGGCCATTCGCCGATGTGCTGACCGGTCAGGTGCGCATGGTCCGCGATCTGGGCCGCAGTCTCGGCAAGCAGGTCCGTCTGGAGATCGAGGGCGAGAAAACCCAGGTCGACCGTGATGTGTTGGAAAAACTCGAAGCGCCACTCACCCACCTGCTGCGCAATGCCGTCGATCACGGCATCGAATCGCCGGAGCAACGGTTGTTGGCCGGCAAGCCCGAGGAAGGCCTGATCCGCCTTCGTGCTTCCCATCAGGCCGGATTGCTGGTGCTGGAACTCAGTGATGATGGCAACGGTGTCGATCTGGAAAAGGTTCGTCGCAGCATCATCGATCGCCAATTGTCCCCGGCGGAAACCGCCGCACAGTTGAGCGAAGAGGAACTGCTGACGTTCCTGTTCCTGCCGGGTTTCAGCCTGCGCGACACGGTCACTGAAGTTTCCGGCCGCGGCGTCGGCCTGGACGCGGTGCAGCACATGGTCCGCCAGTTGCGTGGCGCGGTGGTGCTGGAGCAGACGGCGGGCGAGGGCAGCCGCTTTCACCTGGAGGTGCCGCTGACCCTGTCGGTGGTGCGCAGCCTGGTGGTGGAAGTCGGCGACGAAGCCTATGCCTTTCCGCTGGCGCATATCGAACGCATGTGCGATCTGGAGCCGGGGGACATCGTTCAGGTCGAGGGCCGCCAGCATTTCTGGCATGAAGGCCGGCACGTCGGACTGGTCGCCGCCAGCCAATTGCTGCAACGTCCGGCGAGCCAGGGCAATCAGCAGACCTTGAAAGTCGTGGTCATTCGCGAGCGCGATACCGTTTATGGCGTCGCGGTCGAGCGTTTTATCGGCGAGCGCACGCTGGTGGTGCTGCCCCTGGATGAGCGCTTGGGCAAGATCCAGGACATTTCCGCCGGAGCCTTGCTCGACGATGGCTCGGTGGTGTTGATCGTCGACGTCGAGGACATGTTGCGTTCGGTGGACAAACTGCTCAACACCGGGCGCCTGGAGCGCATCGCCCGTCACAGCAACCAGGCGGCCGAAGCGGCACGCAAGCGGATTCTGGTGGTGGATGACTCGCTCACTGTGCGCGAACTGCAACGCAAATTGCTGCTCAATCGCGGCTATGACGTGGCCGTGGCGGTGGACGGCATGGACGGCTGGAACGCATTGCGTTCGGAAGATTTCGATCTGTTGATCACCGATATCGATATGCCGCGCATGGACGGTATCGAACTGGTGTCGTTGTTGCGGCGGGACAACCGCCTGCAATCGTTGCCGGTGATGGTGGTTTCCTACAAGGATCGAGAGGAGGACCGTCGCCGTGGACTGGATGCCGGAGCCGACTATTATCTAGCCAAAGCCAGTTTTCATGATGACGCCCTGCTTGATGCAGTGGTTGAGCTCATAGGAGGAGCGCGGGCATGAAGATCGCAATTGTCAACGACATGCCCATGGCCGTAGAAGCCCTGCGCCGGGCGCTGGCGTTCGAGCCGGCGCACCAGGTGATCTGGGTGGCCGGCAACGGCAGGGAAGCCGTGCAGATGTGTGCCGAACAGACCCCGGACCTGATCCTGATGGACCTGATCATGCCAGTGATGGACGGGGTGGAGGCGACTCGCCGGATCATGGCCGAAACGCCCTGCGCCATTGTCATCGTCACGGTCGATCGTCAACAGAATGTGCATCGGGTCTTCGAAGCCATGGGCCATGGCGCCCTGGACGTGGTCGACACCCCGGCCATCGGAGCCGGCAATGCCCAGGAAGCGGCAGCGCCGCTGTTACGCAAAATCATGAATGTGGGCTGGCTGATCGGCGAAAAGGGCAACCGCGAGCGATCAGTGCCGGGCCCGCTGCGCAGTGCTGGTTCGCGCCAGAGTCTGATTGCCATTGGCTCATCCGCTGGCGGGCCGGCGGCACTGGAAGTCCTGCTCAAGGGACTTCCGAGGGATTTTTCCCCGGCCATCGTGCTGGTCCAGCATGTTGATCAAGTGTTTGCCGCCGGAATGGCCGAATGGCTCAGTAGCGCCAGCGGGCTCAACGTGCGCCTGGCACAGGAAGGCGAGCCGCCACAAAGTGGCACCGTGTTGCTGGCCGGCACCAACCACCATATCCGCTTGTTGAAAAACGGCACGCTGGCCTACACCGCCGAACCGGTCAATGAGATTTATCGCCCCTCGATCGATGTGTTTTTCGAGAGTGTGGCCAGGTACTGGAACGGTGACGCGGTCGGCGTTTTGCTCACCGGTATGGGGCGTGATGGTGCCCAGGGGCTTAAACTCATGCGCCAGCAGGGTTATCTGACCATCGCACAGGATCAGAACAGCAGCGCGGTGTATGGCATGCCGAAGGCGGCTGCGGCCATCGATGCCGCTGTGGAAATACGCCCGCTGGACAAGATCGCGCCACGTTTGCTGGAGATCTTTGCAAAATGACTACCTCTATCAGCAATCCTGGCCCAAGCAGTATTCAGGTGAACGCACATGAATGATTTACAGCTCGACGACTTCAAGACTGACGAAAATGCCGCCATGGTGTTATTGGTGGACGATCAGGCGATGATCGGCGAGGCGGTACGGCGCGGGTTGTCGAACGAAGAAAACATCGACTTCCACTTCTGCTCCGATCCGCACCAGGCCATCGCCCATGCGGTGCGTATCAAGCCGACGGTGATCCTGCAGGATCTGGTCATGCCTGGCCTCGACGGCTTGAGCCTGGTGCGTGAATACCGCAACCATCCGGCGACCAAGGACATTCCGATCATCGTCCTGTCGACCAAGGAAGACCCGCTGATCAAGAGCGCAGCGTTCGCGGCCGGGGCCAACGATTATCTGGTCAAACTGCCGGACAACATCGAACTGGTGGCGCGGATCCGCTATCACTCGCGCTCCTATATGACCCTGTTGCAGCGCGATGCCGCCTACCGTGCGCTGCGGGTCAGCCAGCAGCAATTGCTCGATACCAACCTGGTGCTGCAACGCCTGATGAACTCCGATGGCCTGACCGGGCTGTCGAACCGTCGGCATTTCGATGAGTACATGGAGCTTGAATGGCGGCGTTCACTACGTGAACAAAGCCAATTGTCGTTGTTGATGATCGATGTGGATTATTTCAAGACCTACAACGACAGTTTCGGCCACCTGGAAGGCGATGAAGCCCTGCGCAAGGTTGCCGCGGCAATCCGCGATGCCAGCTCCCGTCCTTCTGACTTGCCGGCGCGTTACGGCGGAGAAGAGTTCGCCCTGGTGTTGCCCAATACGTCCCAGGGCGGGGCGCGGCTGGTGGCGGAAAAACTGCGCATGACCGTGGAAGCCTTGAAGATTCCGCACATTTCCCCGAGCGAAGGCTCAAGCCTGACGATCAGCATCGGCCTGTCGACCGTCACACCGACACCCGGCAGCAACTGCCGGGAACTGATCCTGGCGGCGGACAAGGGGTTGTATCTGGCCAAGCACAATGGGCGAAATCAGGTAGGGATCGGGTAATCTGCAATTTCTACCAAACGACGCAGAACCTGTGGGAGCCAGGCTTGCCCGCGATGAGGGCCTGACAAGCGATACTGCATCGACTGACACGCCGCCATCGCGGGCAAGCCCGGCTCCCACAGGTTTCGCATCGTTGCAAAGTTCGCCTGCAAACCTGCCTTTTCAGCCAAGCGGACTGCCGTTCCCAGCCGTTTGCCGTTATACTCGCCGGCTTTCAAAAGTTCGCCAACGAGTGCTGCCCGCCATGGAAATCAACCCGATCCTTAACACCATCAAGGACCTGTCCGAGCGCTCCGAAACTATTCGGGGGTATCTTTGACTACGATCAAAAGCATGAGCGTCTGACCGAGGTCAATCGCGAGCTTGAAGATCCGAGTGTCTGGAACAAACCTGAGTACGCCCAGGAGTTGGGCCGCGAGCGCTCTGCGCTGGCGCAAATCGTCGAAACCCTGGACGAACTGAACGCCGGTCTGGCCGATTGCCGCGACCTGCTGGACATGGCCGTCGAAGAAAACGACGAAGGCGCGGTGGGCGATGTCGTCGCCGAACTGGCCCGTCTCGAGGAAAACCTCGCCAAGCTTGAATTCCGTCGCATGTTCAGCCACGAAATGGACCCGAACAACGCCTACCTGGACATCCAGGCCGGCTCCGGCGGCACCGAAGCCCAGGACTGGGCCAACATCCTGTTGCGCATGTACCTGCGCTGGGCCGACAAACGCGGTTTCGACGCGACCATCATGGAGCTGTCTGCCGGTGAAGTCGCCGGGATCAAGGGCGCCACTGTGCACATCAAGGGCGAGTACGCCTTTGGCTGGCTGCGTACCGAGATCGGCGTGCATCGTCTGGTGCGCAAGAGCCCGTTCGACTCCGGCAACCGTCGCCACACCTCGTTTTCCGCGGTGTTCGTCTCGCCAGAGATCGATGACAAGGTGGAAATCGAGATCAACCCGGCAGACCTGCGAATCGACACCTATCGTTCCTCCGGTGCCGGTGGTCAGCACGTAAACACCACCGACTCGGCCGTACGTATCACCCACGTACCGACCAACACCGTGGTCAGCTGCCAGAACGAACGTTCCCAGCACGCCAACAAGGACACCGCCATGAAAATGCTGCGGGCCAAGTTGTATGAGCAGGAAATGCAGAAACGCAATGCGGCCTCCCAGGCCCTGGAAGACACCAAGTCCGATATCGGCTGGGGTCACCAGATTCGTTCGTACGTGCTGGATGCCTCGCGGATCAAGGATCTGCGCACCAACATCGAACGCAGCGACTGCGACAAGGTGCTCGATGGCGACATCGACGAGTACCTGGAAGCCAGCCTGAAATCCGGGCTGTAAAAGACGCACACAGGATCGCTGATTCAGCGCGATCCCTGTAGGAGCCAGCCTGCTGGCGATCCCCGGGCCGCAGGGCCCGGGGGCAACGAACCTGATGGAATATTTAAAGACATGAGCGACCTAGAACTCGACCCGCAAGCCCTGCAACAGGAAGAAAACTCCCTGATCGCCCTGCGCAAGGAAAAGCTGGCTGCCGAGCGCGCCAAGGGCAACGCCTTCCCGAACGACTTCCGCCGCGAAAACTACTGCGATGCCTTGCAGAAACAGTACGCGGACAAGACCAAGGAAGAGCTGGCAGAGGCTGCGATCCCGGTCAAGGTTGCCGGTCGCATCATGCTTAACCGTGGCTCGTTCATGGTGATCCAGGACATGACCGGTCGCATCCAGGTCTACGTCAACCGCAAGACCCTGTCCGAAGAAACCCTGGCCGCGGTGAAAACCTGGGACATGGGCGACATCATTGCTGCCGAAGGGACCCTGGCCCGTTCCGGCAAGGGCGACCTGTACGTTGAAATGACCACCGTGCGCCTGCTGACCAAGTCCCTGCGCCCGCTGCCGGACAAGCACCATGGCCTGACCGATACCGAACAACGCTATCGCCAGCGTTACGTTGACCTGATCGTCAACGAAGACGTGCGCCAGACCTTCCGCGTGCGTTCGCAAGTGATTGCGCACATCCGCAGCTTCCTGATGAAGCGCGACTTCCTGGAAGTGGAAACGCCGATGCTGCAGACCATTCCGGGCGGCGCCGCGGCCAAGCCGTTCGAAACCCACCACAACGCACTGGACATGGAAATGTTCCTGCGTATCGCGCCTGAGCTGTACCTCAAGCGCCTGGTGGTTGGCGGCTTCGAGAAAGTGTTCGAGATCAACCGCAACTTCCGTAACGAAGGTGTCTCGACCCGACACAACCCTGAATTCACCATGTTGGAGTTCTACCAGGCCTACGCCGACTACGAAGACAACATGGACCTGACCGAAGAATTGTTCCGTGAACTGGCGCAGCTGGTTCTGGGCAGCACCGACGTGCCATACGGCG
Organism: Pseudomonas sp. Sample_16; assembly: GCF_004307665.1. Lineage (NCBI taxonomy): Bacteria > Pseudomonadati > Pseudomonadota > Gammaproteobacteria > Pseudomonadales > Pseudomonadaceae > Pseudomonas > Pseudomonas sp. Sample_16. The sequence continues at coordinate 21,360 of NZ_RCOB01000204.1, read as the reverse complement.
ACAAGGTGTTCCACTTCGGCGAGCCGTTCGTGCGTCTGTCGGTGTTCGACTCGATCCTCAAGTACAACCCTGAGCTGACCGCTGACGACCTGAACGACATCGACAAGGCCCGTGCCATCGCCAAGAAGGCCGGCGCCAAGGTGCTGGGCTTTGAGGGCCTGGGCAAGCTGCAGGTGATGATTTTCGAAGAACTGGTCGAGCACAAGCTGGAACAGCCGCACTTCATTACCCAGTACCCGTTCGAAGTGTCGCCGCTGGCCCGTCGCAACGACGATAACCCGAACGTTACCGACCGTTTCGAACTGTTCATCGGTGGCCGTGAAATCGCCAACGCCTACTCCGAGTTGAATGACGCGGAAGACCAGGCCGAGCGTTTCATGGCGCAGGTGGCCGATAAGGACGCCGGCGACGACGAAGCCATGCACTACGACGCCGACTTCGTTCGTGCGCTGGAGTACGGCATGCCGCCAACGGCCGGTGAAGGTATCGGCATCGACCGTCTGGTGATGCTGCTGACCAACTCCCCGTCGATCCGCGACGTGATCCTGTTCCCGCACATGCGGCCGCAAGCGTAAGTGTTTCAGTTAAAAAGCCGCCTTTTCAGGCGGTTTTTTATTGCCTGTCTGGTACAAACGTATCAAATGGTTACTTTTGAAGTGAAAGAGGAGTTCCTGTCGTGAACGGTGCAATGGCTCAAGAAGGTGCGGCGGGTGTCGCCACAGCGGTCGCTGAGAGTGTCCAGTACCAGGGGCGCAAGGCCAGCCGACAGGGCAGCGAACAGCGTCGACAGGACATTCTCGATGCCGCGATGCGCATTGTCGTGCGTGATGGCGTGCGGGCGGTAAGGCACCGTGCAGTGGCCGCCGAGGCGCAAGTGCCGCTGTCGGCAACCACTTACTATTTCAAGGATATCGATGACCTGCTTACCGATACCTTCGCTCAATACGTCGAACGCAGCGCGGCGTACATGGCCAAGCTGTGGGTCAACAACGAAGGCCTGTTGCGCGACATGATCGCCAGCGGTGACGGCAGTCCACAGGCGCGCTCGAAACTGGCGGACGACATTGCGCGATTGATGACCGACTATGTCCACCGGCAACTGGTGACGCGTCGTGAGCATTTGATGGCCGAACAGGCGTTCCGCCAGGAAGCGTTGTTGAACCCGCGTCTGGCTGTGCTGGTGCGCTCGCATCAGCAGATACTGTTGCAGGGGTCTTGCCAGCTTTTCCAGGTATTGGGTTCGCGCGAGCCACAACAGGATGCCAAAGTGTTGACGTCTATAATCGGACGGATGGAATATCAGGGCCTGCTCAACGAGGCTGAGCCGGTCGCCGAAGAGGAAATGCTCGGCATACTTACGCGTTATATGCATTTGGTGCTGGCATCGGTATAAATCCCGCGCCGTCACTAAACCCTGTACCGATCGTTCCCACGCTCTGCGTGGGAATGCCGCCGGGACGCTCCGCGCCCCTTGTCGGTGTGACGCTGGGCGTCACTGGATGCGTTCCCACGCAGACCGTGGGAACGATCAGCAAAGCGGTTTGATCATCAAGGGAGTGTTGAATGAAAGCCTGGCGTGTCGTTGTGATCGCCTTGTCGTTCCTGTTGCTCAGTGGCTGTCTGGTGACTTTCAAGGAACCATTGCCCACCGGCGAACCTGCGCCCAAAGGGTTGCTCGGCAAATGGACCAGCACTAACGCCTGGGGGGAACCGGTCAATCTGGAACTGACGCGCGTCGGCGACAATCGCTATCAGGCAGTCAGTTACTTCCGGGCCAAACCCAGGGAGCGCGAGGCCTACCCGTTCACGGTGTCGCGCCATGGCAATCGCTGGTATTTCTCGGCGAAGGTACCGGCGCAGTTTGGAGGCAACTTCACCGTGGGCGGGTTTGAACTCACCGACAAGCACGAACTGGTGGTGTACAACCTCGACCTTGAACAGATCCAACAGACGATGGGGCAGAACGTCCTGAGCGGCCAGCGTTTTCAAACCGACGACGGCGATGGCGTGCTGATCGACAACAGCATGGACCAGGTGTCCGCCTGGCTCGACGATCCGGCCAACTCCGATGTATTCGTCGAAGTGGTGCGCTATCAGCGTCAGGCCAAAACCAGATAAACCCAGCATTTTCTACAGGAGTTTCGGGTGGACGATTACCAGCAGTCGATACGCATTTTGTCCGATCGCATTGTGCTGGCGCAGACGCCGATCCGCGTCCTCGACGCGGTCAAGTGGGACGAGAATATTCGCAAGGGCTTCCTCAAGGCCAAAGGCAAGGAAATGCCAGCGGTGGACCGCGACTACTACCTCAATCGGCCACTGGCGTTCGACTCCAGCAAGGTAAAGCTGGAATTCCAGAACATCGAGCGCGACATCACCCGTCAGCTCGGCCAGTTCAACCCGGTCGGCCAGATCATGCGCCGCATGTGCAAGGAGTACCGCATGGTGGTGCGCATGCTCGAAGCGCGCGGCACCGAGGATTTCGGCCTGATTTCCCAGGAGTTGTATGGCGCGGCATCCGATGCGTTCCACGCCGGTGACCCGACGCTGTCTGACCTGGGCATGATGTTGTCCGAATACCTGAACAATATTGACGGCCGTGGCGATCTGAAGGATGAACCCAAGACCCTGACCGCCAAAGAAGCCGTGCACCTGCTGCAAACCCGCTTGAACAGGGTATTTGGCGAGGCCGAGGAAACCATCCGCGTGTTCGAGTCCGACGGCATCGTCGCCGACGCGGCGGCGGGCGCCGACTACATCAAGATCCGCACCGACGCGATGTTCAACGAGCGTGACGTGCGCGCCCTGGAAGTCCACGAAGGGCTGGTGCACGTCGGCACCACGCTCAACGGCCTGAACCAGCCGATCTGCACCTTTCTGTCGAAGGGTCCGCCCTCCTCGACGGTGACCCAGGAAGGCTTGGCGATCCTGATGGAAATCATCACCTTCGCCTCCTACCCGAGCCGCCTGCGCAAACTGACCAACCGCACCCGTGCGATCCACATGGTGGAGGAGGGCGCGGATTTCCTGCAGGTGTTCGAGTTCTTCCGCGAACAAGGTTTTGAAATGCCCGAGAGCTACAGCAACGCCAGTCGCGTTTTCCGTGGCTCGGTACCGACAGGTCTGCCATTTACCAAAGACTTGTCCTACCTCAAGGGCTTCATCATGATTTACAACTACATTCAGTTGGCCGTGCGCAAAGGCAAGCTTGAGCAGATCCCGCTGTTGTTTTGTGGCAAGACCACGCTGGAAGACATGCGCACCTTGCGCCAGTTGGTCGATGAAGGCCTGGTAGTGCCGCCCAAGTATTTGCCGGAACAGTTCCGTGACATGAACGCATTGTCGGCATGGATGTGCTTCTCGAACTTCCTCAACCACCTGAGCCTGGACCGGATCGAGGCGGATTATTCCAACATTTTATAAGGCTGGTGAATAACCCTGTGGGAGCGGGCTTGCCCGCGATGGCGGCATAACATTCAGCATGAATGTTGACAGTGACATTGCTATCGCGGGCAAGCCCGCTCCCACAGGTTGATCATTTGCCTGAGAGTCTTTATCTCTGATCGTTCCCACGCTCCGCGTGGGAATGCCGCCATGGACGCTCCGCGTCCACTGTGACGCAGAGCGTCACGGTATGCATTCCCACGCAGAGCGTGGGAACGATCTTGATCAACCTAATTTTGCGAGGTTTCACCGGATGAGAATCCTCGGCACCCTCTGCCTTCTCCTGTCCCTGAGCGGTTGCAGTTCGCTGCTGTTCTACCCCGAACCCGGCCAGTTGTTCACCCCGGAAAAAGCCAAACTCCAATACCGCGAAGTCACCTTGGTCACCGCCGATGGCCTGAAGCTGAATGCCTGGTGGCTACCGGCGAAACAGGGGGTCGAGGTCAAGGGCACGGTGCTGCACCTGCACGGCAACGGCGGCAATTTGCCGATGCATCTTGGCGGCAGTTATTGGTTGCCCGAGCAGGGTTATCAAGTGCTGCTGTTGGACTATCGCGGTTATGGGTTGTCCGAAGGCAAACCGAGTCTGCCGGCGATCTACCAGGACATCGATGCCGCGTTCAAGTGGCTCGATCAGGCACCCGAGGTCAAAGGCAAGCCAGTGATTCTGCTCGGCCAGAGCCTCGGGGGGGCAATGGCGGTTCACTACCTGGTTCAGCACCCGCAGCGGCAGAAACAGCTCAAGGCATTTGTGCTGGACGGTGTGCCCGCCAGCTACCGCAGTGTCGGTCAGTTTGCGTTGAGTCATTCGTGGGTGTTCTGGACATTCCAGGTGCCGCTGTCCTGGCTGGTGCCGGACGGTGACAGCGCCATCAACTCCATGGCCCAGCTCAATGGCGTACCGAAACTGATCTACCACAGCATTGATGATCCGATCGTGCCTCTTTCCAACGGCATCCGACTGTATCAAGCTGCGCCGCCGCCGCGCGTGCTGCAATTGACCCGCGGTGGGCACGTGCAGACATTCGCCGACCCGGTCTGGCGCACCGTCATGTTGCGCTATCTGGACGATCCGCAACATTTCAACGGCCTGCGCCGCCTGGGTGAAATACCCAATTACCCGGCACCCTCGAATTCCCCCGCCGAACCATCAGAGAACCCGCAATGAGTGAAGAACGTAACGCCATCCCGCTGATCATCACCGGTATCTGCAGCATCCTCGGCACCGTCGGCGCCCTGTGGTGGTACGGCTACCTGCACTTCGCCAAGCCCGAGGATGCGTTGCTGCTCAATGAGTTCACCATGCTCAAGACCGTGCCGGGCGAAGACTACAAAGTCTCCCTGGAACCGGCCGCGCAAGTGGCGCAGTGCATCGATGGCGTGCTGGTGTTGTTCGACACCGAACAGAAAGGCCTGACCGGCGTGCTGGTCAACGACCGCAAGAAAGCGGTGCGTTGCATGGGCCAGGAAACCCCGCAGAAGCTGGAACAATAAACCGATTTTCACAGGCAACACAGAACCAATGTGGGAGCCAGCCTGCTGGCGATTGCGATTGAACATTCAACAGTGATGTTGACTGATCCACCGCTATCGCCAGCAGGCTGGCTCCCACAGGTTTTTGTGTGCTGACAACTTACTGGGTGTTAGAGCTCACCGCCGAACGCGGAATCACCGGTTGGTTATCGTTGGAGATCGTCACTTCTACCCGACGGTTTTGCGCCCGGCCCGAGGTGCTGGTGTTATCCGCCACCGGGTATTCCTTGCCGTAACCCTGGGCAACGATGCGGGTTGGATCAACGCCCATCTTCACCAGCGCCATGCGCACGGAGTTGGCGCGACGTTCCGACAGCGACTGGTTATGCGAGGCAGTCCCGGTGCTGTCGGTGTAGCCCTCGACGATCACTTTGCGATCAGGGTTTTCCTGGAGGTACTGCGCCAGTTTGTTGATGTTCATCAGGCCGTTGGATTTCAGCTCGGCCTTGTCGGTAGCGAACAGCACATCACCGAATGTCACCAAGGTGCCGCGATCGGTCTGTTTGGCGTTGAGGCTGTCCTGCAACTGTTTGATCTGCTGATCGCGAGCGTCGAGACGGGCCTGGGCGCGTTGTGCCGAAGCATTTTTCAGATTGGCTTCGGCGGTGCGCAGGGCAATGGTCTGTTTGGCGACTTCAACCCGCTGGTTGGTCAAATAGGCCAACTGATCGACCTTGGCCTGATCTTCCTTGTCCAGGTAAGCCTTGTCGGCCTTGTCCAGGTAATCACTGGCTTCCTTGGTTTCCAGTGCGGCGACTTTGCTCGCCTGCGGGTTGGCTTGCAGGCCGGAATAATTGGTGCGGGCCTGTTCAAGGTTGGCATTTGGCGGCGTGGAGCAGGCAGCCAGGGCAACGCTTGCGGCCAGCAGAGCAGGGAGCATCAAATGTTTGGAATTCATAGTGGTATCGTCCTTTTGATCGTCTGAGAGATAGTCATGTCGCGCCGTTACTGGACGGTGCGCTGACTTTCCTGACGCAGTTCCTGAACCCCTTTTTGAGAGTCCTTTACAGTCTGTTCGGCTTTCATCGCCTGGGCTTTGCGCTCGGCTACGCGGGCATCCCACTCAGCCTGTTCAGCCAGGACTTTCGCCTGATCGTACTGTTTGTCGTGCATGGCGATTTCAGCTTGCTTGAGCTTGTCCTGGGCAGCCTTCATTTCCACCGCAGCAAATTCGGTACCGCCCGCGCTGACGGCGTCTTTGACTGCAGACTCGCTGACGGCGAATTGCTCGGACGGTGGGTTGCCGGCGCAACCGGCCAGCACAAGGCTGCTGCCGATGGCCAGGGCAGCCATCTTCAGGCCATGCAGTGGGGTAAACGAGGATTTGCCAGTTCTGGTTTTCATAATCTTCAACTCCATTGGACTACTTCCTGAACAACGTGAACATCCATCCTGGGCAGGGAGCCGAACCGTCATTTTCGGGTCGTTTTGAAACGGCCGTCCCAGGCGTGGTTACTTGGGTTGACCCGAGGCGTTTTTTGAAAGTTCAGAGAAATTTAGCCAGCTATCGAAAAAAACGTGATCGGCTTGGCAGGGGCTTAAAGCAAAAAATGTGTGAGCGAGCCTGCTCGCGATAGCGCTGTATCAGTCGACATTGAAGTTGAATGTCAGTCAGCTATCGCGAGCAGGCTCGCTCCCACAGGGGGGATGTGCGGAGGAGGGAATCAGTGTTTCTGCTTGTCGTTGCCAGCTGACAAATCGTGCAGATGGCGCCTGGACAGCGCAAGAAAACGCGGAGTCGGGCCGATGTCTTCGTACAGCGGGTCACCTTCTTCGTCGGTGGCGACCACTGTCGAGCCCTTCACATACGGGAAGCTCTTTTCGAGTTCTTCAAGTGCGGCGCCGATCAACTCGCCGAGCAACTCTTCGGGATGCCGCTTGGGGTACATCTCGGTAATCGCCGCCAGGCGTGCGGCGGCCTCTACGTCCAGGTGAATCGTGTAGCCGGTCTTGGTCAGGCGACCCTTGGCGTTTTCTTCCCAATGCTGGGCAAGTTCACGGATTTTCATAATCACCTCGTTGCGCGCCTGCTCGTGGCAGGCCGGGGGAGTATCCGGCGTTGGCCGGCGACAGCCGTTGTACGGCGTACTGTTCAGACTAGCTTCATCGCACAAGGTTTAAAGGTCCTTCGTCGTCTTGCTTGTAAGAAGACGTCTGGAGCGGCACTCTTGGATTTACTGGCCGCCCGGATTCTTTGCTGGAGAACTGCTGATGACCGATATCGATGCACGCTTGCGCGAGGACGTTCACCTGTTGGGTGAGCTGTTGGGCAATACCATTCGTGAACAGTACGGGGACGGCTTTCTCGACAAGATCGAGCAGATCCGCAAAGGCGCCAAGGCTGACCGTCGCGGTTCGATGGACGCCGAGCTGAGCGCCAGCCTCAATCAATTGACCGAAGCTGAATTGCTGCCGGTGGCGCGGGCGTTCAACCAGTTCCTCAACCTGGCCAACATCGCCGAGCAATACCAGTTGATTCATCGTCGCGAAGAATCCCAACAGGCACCGTTCGAGTCACGGGTACTGCCGGAACTGCTCGCGCGCCTGCGAGACGAAGGGCATGGCGCCGAGTCATTGGCCCGGCAACTTGGTCGACTGGAAATCGAACTGGTGTTGACCGCGCACCCGACCGAAGTCGCGCGCCGCACACTGATCCAGAAATACGACGCGATTGCCGCTCAACTGGCCGCCCAGGACCACCGCGACCTGACCAGCGCCGAGCGCGAGCAGATCAGGACGACGTTGCAACGCCTGATCGCCGAAGCCTGGCACACCGAAGAAATACGCCGTACACGCCCGACGCCGGTCGATGAAGCCAAATGGGGCTTTGCAGTGATCGAGCATTCGCTGTGGCAGGCGATTCCGAATTACCTGCGCAAGGCCGATCAGGCACTGCATGCCGCCACTGGCCTGCGTTTGCCGCTGGAGGCTGCGCCGATCCGCTTTGCTTCGTGGATGGGCGGCGACCGTGACGGCAACCCGAACGTGACGGCAGCGGTGACCCGTGAAGTGCTCCTGCTGGCACGCTGGATGGCCGCCGATCTGTACCTGCGCGATATCGATCATCTTGCGGCCGAACTGTCGATGCAGCAGGCCAGTGACGAACTGAAGGCCAAGGCTGGCGACAGTGCCGAACCGTATCGAGCTGTACTCAAACAACTGCGAGAACGCCTGCGCGCTACCCGCAATTGGGCTCACACTGCGTTGACTACGCCGACACCTGCTTCGGCCGACGTACTGCAAGACAACCGCGACCTGCTTGATCCTCTAGAGCTTTGCTATCACTCGCTGCATGAGTGCGGCATGGGCGTAATCGCCGACGGCCCGCTGCTCGATTGCCTGCGCCGGGCGGTGACGTTCGGCCTGTTCCTGGTGCGGCTGGATGTGCGCCAGGACTCGTCGCGCCATAGCGCGGCCATGAGCGAAATCACCGATTACCTCGGCTTGGGCCGCTACGAGGATTGGAGCGAGGAAGAACGCATCACGTTCCTGACCCGCGAACTGAACAACCGACGGCCCTTGCTGCCGGCCCACTACAAACCGTCCGCCGACACCGCCGAAGTGCTGGCGACCTGCCGGGAAATCGCCGCCGCGCCACAAGCTTCCCTTGGTTCCTACGTCATCTCCATGGCCGGTGCGGCTTCCGATGTGCTGACGGTTCAGTTGCTGCTCAAAGAATCCGGCGTGTTGCGGCCGATGCGCGTGGTGCCGTTGTTCGAAACCCTGGCCGACCTCGACAACGCCGGCCCGGTGATTGAAAAACTGTTGTTGCTGCCGGGTTATCGCTCGCGTCTGCAAGGGCCGCAGGAAGTGATGATCGGCTACTCCGACTCGGCCAAGGATGCCGGTACCACCGCAGCAGCGTGGGCGCAGTATCGGGCGCAGGAGCGTCTGGTGGATATCTGCCGCGAGCAGCAGGTGGAACTGCTGTTGTTCCACGGTCGCGGTGGCACCGTGGGCCGTGGCGGCGGCCCGGCGCATGCGGCGATTCTGTCGCAACCACCGGGGTCGGTGGCGGGGCGTTTCCGTACCACCGAGCAAGGGGAAATGATTCGTTTCAAATTCGGCCTGCCGGACATCGCCGAACAGAACCTCAATCTGTATCTGGCGGCGGTACTCGAAGCGACGTTGTTGCCACCGCCGCCGCCCACGCCCGAGTGGCGCCACTTGATGGACGAACTGGCTGCCGACGGGGTCCGTGCGTACCGCGCCGTGGTGCGGGAAAACCCGCAGTTCGTCGAGTACTTCCGCCAATCGACCCCGGAACAGGAATTGGGACGCTTGCCACTGGGCAGTCGCCCGGCCAAGCGTCGTGCCGGCGGGATCGAAAGCCTGCGCGCAATCCCGTGGATCTTCGGCTGGACCCAGACGCGCCTGATGTTGCCGGCCTGGCTCGGCTGGGAAGCGGCGCTGAGCAAGGCGCTGGAGCGCGGCGAAGGCGAACTGCTGGGGCAGATGCGCGAGCAATGGCCTTTCTTCCGCACCCGCATCGATATGCTGGAAATGGTCCTGGCCAAGGCCGACGCCGATATCGCGCAATCCTACGATCAGCGTCTGGTCGAACCGGATCTGCTGCCGTTGGGCGCGCACTTACGCGACCTATTGTCGCAGGCGTGCTCGATCGTGCTCGGGCTGACCGGTCAGTCGCAGCTACTGGCACATAGCCCAGCCACCCTCGAATTCATTCGCCTGCGCAACACTTACCTCGACCCGCTTCATCTATTGCAGGCCGAGTTGCTGGCCCGTTCGCGGCAACAGGATGTGGCACAGGACAGCCCGGTGGAACAGGCGTTGCTGGTGTCTGTGGCGGGGATTGCCGCTGGTTTGCGCAATACCGGCTAAAGTTTTTGTCGTTGGATGAGGCGTCCGGAGCATGTGCCGGATGCCGTCCGAGGGCGCGGATAAAAGTGCTGCCAAGCGACAGTTAATGTTGGGGTTGCGACGAGGGAAACCGCGTCCAAAGGTCGTAGCCGACGCGGGTTTCTCCGACTTTTGGCGGCTTGTGTGGTCGCAGCCTGCTGTGTATCTTGATCAGCCTTTGGCCGTTTGGGCGGTCACGACCCTATTTTTGAGATTGGCCCCACGAGGCGAATCTGACGTTATCCATATAAAAAATTGAGGAGCACATCGATGCGCGTCATTCTGCTGGGAGCTCCCGGGGCCGGTAAAGGTACTCAGGCTAAGTTCATCACCGAAAAATTCGGCATTCCGCAAATTTCCACCGGCGACATGTTGCGTGCTGCGGTCAAGGCCGGCACCGAACTGGGCATCAAGGCCAAGAGCATCATGGATGCCGGCGGCCTGGTTTCCGATGACCTGATCATCGCGCTGGTCAAGGACCGTATCTCCCAGGCTGATTGCGCCAACGGTTTCCTGTTCGACGGTTTCCCGCGCACCATTCCTCAGGCTGAAGCCTTGGTGACTGCCGGCGTCGAGCTGGACGCTGTGGTCGAGATCGCCGTTGAAGACGAAGAAATCGTCCAGCGCATTGCCGGTCGTCGTGTCCACGAAGCCAGCGGCCGCGTGTATCACATCGTCTACAACCCGCCGAAAATTGCCGGCAAAGACGACATCACCGGCGAAGAGCTGGTTCAGCGCAAGGACGACACCGAAGAAACCGTGCGTCATCGCCTGTCGGTCTACCATTCGCAGACCAAGCCGCTGGTGGATTTCTACCAGAAACTGTCTGCTGCCAATGGCAAGCCGAAGTACAGCCATATCGAAGGCGTCGGTTCGGTAGAAGCAATCACCGCCAAGGTTCTTGCTGCCCTGAGCTGAAAACTCTGAACCGTTGCATCATCCACGGCCCGCTTGCGGGCCGTAGTTGTTTATACTGACGCACTTTTTTCTGACCACTTGTTACGGAAACATCGATGAGCACCTTGCTGGCCCTGGACACCGCGACTGAAGCTTGCTCCGTTGCCTTGCTGCATGACGGCAAAGTGACGAGCCATTACGAGGTGATCCCGCGTCTGCACGCGCAGAAATTGCTGCCGATGATCCAGCAGTTGCTGGCCGACGCCGGCACCACCCTGCAAGCAGTCGATGCCATTGCGTTCGGTCGCGGGCCGGGCGCTTTCACTGGCGTGCGCATTGCCATCGGTGTGGTGCAGGGGCTGGCGTTCGCACTGGATCGCCCGGTGTTGCCGGTATCGAACCTCGCCGTGCTGGCCCAGCGCGCTTACCGCGAACATGGCGCCAGCCAGGTTGCGGCGGCCATCGATGCACGCATGGATGAAGTGTATTGGGGTTGCTATCGCGAAACGGCGGGGGAGATGCGCCTGGTTGGCGCAGAAGCGGTATTGCCGCCCGAGTCAGCCGCATTGCCGGGTGATGCCAGTGGCGAATGGTTCGGCGCCGGCACCGGTTGGGGTTATGGCGAGCGGATTGCGGTCAACCTGAGCGGTCAGGATGCGGGCATGTTGCCTCATGCAGAAGATTTGCTGACCCTGGCGCGATTTGCCTGGGAGCGTGGTGAAGCGATTGTGGCCGACAAGGCGCAGCCAGTTTATCTGCGCGACAAAGTGGCGACGCCCAAGGCGCGTTAATCAGGTTTTATTGTGGCGAGGGAGCTTGCTCCCGCTCGGCTGCGCAGCAGTCGTAAAACCAGCCAACGCGATTCAACCGACCGCAATCGGGGCCGCTTCGCAGCCCAGCGGGAACTTGCTCCCTTGCCACATCTTGTTCCAACTTGGCCAATCGTCGTTTTCTAACCGCAGCTTTTAAACCTTTTGCTTTTTATGTGTTCTAGTTATCACTCGGCGGTTTGCGAAGCGGGCTATGCGCCACTAAACTGCCATCACTGATACCGAGCATGCACTTATGCGTATAGACGGCATTTCCTCTCAGTCCTACCCCATCAAGCGCAAGCCTCGCAAAGGCCATGTGGTGGAGGACGAGTCCGTCGAAATCGACGGCGAGCCGGAGTTTGCGTCTGAAGAGCAACTGGCTGCGCGAGCCGCCAAGTCCGCTGCGCAACGCCTTAGCAATCTTCCCGCCCGTCAGCAGGACATGCTCTACCACCGTGCGATGAGCAAAAGTGTGGCGATGGCTTTGGCCAGCTACCTCAGCACCGCCGGGTTCGTCGATTGGGATGCGGAAGTGCTGGGTCTCGACCTGTACATCTGATGTTGCTGCCTTACTACCTCGGCTGCCCCTCCTGGAGTGAAAACGCCTGGCGCGAATACCTGTATCCGCCTGACGCCAAACCCGCCGATTTTCTTGATCTGTATTGCCAGGTGTTCAACGCCGTGGAAGGTAATACGACGTTCTACGCGAGCCCCGCTGCCGGCACCGTGCAGCGCTGGGCCGAGGCCATGCCCGAGCACTTTCGCTTCACCGCCAAATTCCCCGGCGACATCAGCCATGGCGGTGACCTGCGCGACCAACTGACCGCTGTCGAAACCTTCACCCGATTGCTCAGCCCGCTGGGTCAGCGGGTGTCGCCGCTGTGGCTGCAATTGTCGAAAAGCTTCACCCCGCAACGCTTGCCCGAGCTGGCTGCATTCATTGACGCGTTGGAGCGGCCGTTGGCGGTGGAAGTGCGGCATGACGATTTTTTCGCCAAGGGTGACAGCGAACGGATGCTCAACCGCCTGTTGCTGGATCGCGGCGTTGAACGCATCTGCCTCGACCCGCGCGCATTGTTCAGCTGCACCTCGATCGATCCTTCGGTGCTTCACGCGCAATCGAAAAAACCGCGTGTTCCACCTCGCCCGGCAGCGTTCACGCAATTTCCGCAGGTGCGTTTCATCGGTCATCCAGAGCTTGAGGCCAACGACCCGTTTCTATTGCCGTGGGTGGAAAAAATTGCCCTGTGGATTGAAGAGGGGCGCACGCCGTATATTTTCCTGCACACCGCCGACAATCTGCTGGCGGCTAAACTGGCCCAGCGTTTTCACCGTCGCCTGATGCTGCGATTACCTGGCTTGCCGGCGCTGCCTGAGCTATACAGGAAACCCGCCGCCGAGCAACTTGGCTTGCTCTGAAGGCGGATTCGTTCGCCTTCTTCAGGAGCCTGCCAATGGATGCGCAAACCCTTCGAGCCCAAGCGTTCAAAGCCTTGCACGAACGCAGCAGCGCTTTCGTTATTCCCAACCCGTGGGATGCCGGATCGGCAAAAATGCTCGCCAGCCTGGGCTTCGAGGCGCTGGCGACCACCAGCGCCGGTTACGCTTTTTCCAACGCGCGCCCGGATGGTGGCCTGACCCTGGACGATACCCTCGCCAACGTCAGGGCGATTGTCGGCGCCAGCGATTTGCCGGTCGCGGTCGATCTGGAAAATGGTTTTGCCGATGACCCGGCGGAATGCGCGAAAAGTCTGTTGCGCGCAGCGCAGGCCGGGGCAGTGGGCGGTTCGATTGAAGACTTCACTGGCCGCGAGGACGCTCCGATCTACTGCTTCGAGCATGCCGTCGCGCGCATCGAGGCCGCCGTCGCTGCCGCCCGCAGTCTGCCTTTCCCTTTCATGCTGACCGCCCGGGCCGAGAATTTCCTGCACGGCAATCCGGATCTGGACGACACGATTCGCCGCTTGCAGGCATTCGCGGAGGCCGGGGCCGACGTGTTGTATGCGCCGGGCTTGCGCAGTGCCGACGATGTGCTGGCGGTTGTCCGCGCGGTGGCGCCGAAACCGGTCAATGTATTGATGTCCGGAGGTTTGCAGCTGACGGTGCAGCAATTGAGCGACATGGGCGTCAAGCGCATCAGCGTCGGCTCGGCGCTGGCATTGGCAGCGCTGGGGGAGTTCTATCGCGCCGCCGAAGAGATCAAGACGTCCGGCACCTTCGGGTTCACGTCGCGCTCCATGCCGTACGCCCAGGCCAATCAGTTGTTCAAAGGCTGAGCATGGGCAGCGGGCGCTGGATGCTGCTGGTTCTGTTGATCATTGGCGGTGGGGTGCTCAGCATCTGGCGCGGTTGGCTGGAAATACCGCCGCAATGGAACCCCTGGGCACCCCTGGACGTGAAGGCTGCACCGAACCTGCTGACCCGCTACAAACTGATGCGCCTGCGCGATGATCCGCAACTCTGCGCGCAAGCCCTGAGCAGTTCCGGTCTGCGCGTGACCCCGCAAGCCGACAGCCCCGACGCCCAATGCCCACTCAGCAATGCCTTGCGCGTACAGGGCGGTGATGTTGCCCTGAGCAGCAGTTTCCTCGCCAGTTGCCGCCTGGCCGTGTCGTTCGCGCTGTTCGAACATCATGCCCTGCAACCCGCGGCGCAGGCGGTCTATGGGCAAGCGGTGGCGCGGGTCGACCATCTCGGCAGCTTTGCCTGTCGCAATGTCTACAGCCGCGAGAATGGCCGGCGTAGTCAACACGCGTCGGCCAATGCGCTGGACATCGCCGGTTTTCGCCTGGCCGATGGTCGAACCATTAGCGTGCTCAAGGATTGGCCCAAGGACAATCAGGATGCGCAGTTTCTAAGACAAGTCCGCGATGGCGCCTGCGGCTTGTTCAGTGTGGTGTTGGGTCCGGATTACAACGCCGCGCATCGCAATCACTTTCATGTCGATGTCGGGCCGTGGTGGGTTTGTCGCTGAAGCGGACGTTGAGGCTCAGGCGGCGAGGCGCAGGTTCTGCAGGATGATCGGGCGCGCCCAACCATTATCGAAATCGAGTTGTTTCTGTTGCTCCAGCAACTCTTCCGGGGAGAACGGCGGGAACGGCTTGTCCAGCAGGTCCAGTTCGAACTCGGCAATCGGCAGGTGCAGTGGACGCGGTTGCGGCGCGGGGCCGGCTTCCGGCAATGGCTGGCCGGCGGTCAGCACAAGCGGGCGCACCCAGCCGCTTTCGAAATCCTGTTGTTTCTGCTGGGCGACGATTTCTTGCGCCGGGAACGGTGGGAACGGCTTGTCGGCCAGGTCCATTTCGAACTCGGCAATCGGCAGGAAGAGTGGCTCGGGCGGGCGAATCTCGTTGTCCTGCACATCGCATTCGCGCTGGGCAACGATGTGCGCCAGCAGATCGCTGCCAACGGTGGGTTCAACCGGGCTGTCGAGATCGACCGGTGGAAAGTTCAGCGATTTGGGCAGCACTTCACCCGACTGTTCGGCCAGCGCCCGGGCAAAGAAATCCTGCCAGATGTGGCTGACGCCGCTCAGTGCCTGGGTATTTCGCAGGTTGTAGTCGCCGTAGGGCGAGATAAAACCTGTGATTGTCGGTTGAATGTCTGACATTTCTCTCGGTCGACGCTCAGCTCTGGCAAAATGCTCGATAGTTTTGTTATCGGCCGTTTTTGCCGATCATTAATTTTTTGAGCGTGTTTTCCGATGATTGATCAACCCGCGGCGTGCCGCATCCATGTCGAGGCGTTGGACGCAGCCTTCGAACCCCAGGCCGAGCAATGGGCCGAGCGCCTGGGCCTGCCGCTGCAAGTGGCTGATGGCGAGTTTGCATTGCAGGTGGGTGACATGGGCTTGCAGCTGCAACAGCTGGGGCCGGATGCGCCGGGCCCGGTGCGGGTGGACTTCGTCGAGGGCGGCGCGGCGCATCGCCGGTTGTACGGCGGTGGCAGCGGGCAGATGATCGCCAAGGCTGTCGGCGTGGCCCAGGGCGTGCGCCCGCGGGTGCTGGATGCGACGGCGGGGTTGGGCAAGGATGCGTTCGTGCTGGCCAGCCTCGGTTGCGAGATGAGCCTGATCGAGCGCCAGCCTTTGATTGGCGCCTTGCTGGAGGATGGTCTGGCCCGAGGCGCGGAAGATTTCGATGTGGCGCCGATCGTCGCGCGGATGCGCTTGCTCAAGGGCAACTCGATCGAGGTGATGCGCAATTGGCAGGGCGAGCCGCCGCAGGTGATCTACCTCGACCCGATGTTTCCTCACCGTGAGAAAACCGCGTTGGTGAAGAAGGAAATGCGCCTGTTCCGGCCGCTGGTGGGGGATGACCCGGATGCACCGGCATTGCTCGAGGCCGCGTTGGCGTTGGCCAGCCACCGGGTGGTGGTCAAGCGCCCGCGCAAGGCCCCGTGCATTGAAGGGCCGAAGCCGAGCCATGCGCTGGATGGCAAATCCAGTCGGTATGACATTTATCCGAAGAAGGCGCTCAAGCCGTAAGTTGAAGCTGATCGTTCCCACGCTCTGCGTGGGAATGCAGCCCGGGACGCTCCGCGTCCCATTCGAGAGCTGGAACGCGGAGCGTCCCTTGAGGCGTTCCCACGCAGAGCGTGGGAACGATCACCGCTAGGGCCGATAAGCCCGCATAAACAACCCCACCACTTCCTGCACATGGCTTTCGGCTTCATCGCCAACCAGCGGCTCGCCACAACCATAAAGCAAACGAAAATTCCCCGCGCCCTTGAGCAGGCAGAAGAAATGTTCCGCCGCGTTGTGCGGTTTGTCGATGCTCAGCACGCCGCTTTCATTGATCTTGCTCAACAGGCGCTCCATACCGTGCAGCATGCGCTGCGGTCCGGCCTCGAAGAAGATCTGCGAGAGCTTCGGGTCCTGACTGCCCAGGGTCATCATCAAGCGGTGCAGGTTCACTGACTCGTCACTGTTGATCAATTGATGAAAACCGCGCGCGATGTTCAGCAGCACGGTTTCCACTGCCACGCCTTCGGGCAATTCGAAAAACAGCGTCGGCAGTTGCTCCTCACACTTGGCCATCACGGCAGCGGAGAACAGCGTCTCCTTGTCGTTGAAATGGCTGTAGACCGTCAGCTTTGACACCCCGGCCTCGGCAGCGACGGCATCCATGCTGGTGTTGGCATAACCCTTGGTCAGAAACAGCGTCTTCGCTGCATCGAGGATCGCCTGGCGCTTGGCCAAATCCTTGGGGCGGCCCGGGCCATTGGGTGCTGAAAGATTGTTCGGCATATGCGCTTTTATTACTGGACTGGTGAGTTTGCTATTAATAACATACTCGCCAGTATAATTATTCCAAGCACCATTAGCGAAAGGTCCTTCACCATGTTCCGCTATGCCTTGCCCCTCGCACTGCCAGTTACCCTGGCGTTTTTATTGACTGCGTGTGGTCACGAAGAGGCGCCGCAAGTCAGCGTTCGCCCGGCCATGGTGGTTCAGCCAGAGCCTTCGACGCAGTCGATGGAAAGCTATCCCGGGGAAGTGCGTGCCCGCTATGAGCCGGATCTGGCATTCCGCATCGGCGGTAAAGTCAGCCGACGACTGGTCGATGAGGGGCAGCGCGTCAAGGCCGATCAACCGCTGGCCGAACTCGATCCCCAGGACGTGCGCCTGCAATTGGAGGCCACCCGCGCCCAGGTAGCCGCCGCCGAAGCCAATCTGAGCATGGTGCGCGCTGAACGTGATCGCTATAAAACGCTGATGGAGCGTCAGCTGGTCAGCCGTTCGCAATACGACAATCACGAAAACCTTTACCGTTCCGGTGAAGCGCGTCTCAAACAAATCAAAGCCGAATTCAACGTTTCGACCAATCAGGCCAGTTACGCGGTGCTGCGTGCGCCACAGGATGGCGTGGTAGCCAAACGCGCCGTGGAAGTGGGGCAAGTGGTGGCCGCTGGGCAAACGGTGTTTACCCTGGCGACCGATGGCGAGCGTGAAGTCCTGATCAGCCTGCCGGAACAAAGCTTCGGCCGCTTCAAGGTCGGCCAGCCGGTAGCTGTGGAACTGTGGACGCATCCGGACCAGCGCTTCGCCGGGCATATCCGCGAATTGTCGCCGGCCGCTGATCCCAAGTCCCGCACCTTCGCCGCGCGCATCGCGTTCAACACCGGCAAGGTGCCGGTGGAACTCGGCCAGAGTGCTCGCGTGTTTGTCCAGGCTGCCCAAGCCGCACCGTTGTCTGTGCCGCTGTCGGCGTTGACCGCAGAAGGCGGCGTGACCTACGTCTGGGTCGTCAGCGCCAACAACACTTTGAAGCGCACCCCGGTGCGGGTGGGTGCCTTCGGCGAGAAAACCGTCCCGGTGCTCGAAGGACTCAACGCCAGCGACTGGGTGGTGGCCGCGGGCGTCCATGTGCTGCTCGACGGGCAACAAGTACGCCCGGTGGATCGCTCCAACCGCGTGGTCAATCTGGCGCACAAGGAGTAATCCCCGATGGGTTTCAATCTTTCCGCCTGGGCGCTGCGCAATCGCCAGATCGTCCTGTTTCTGATGCTGTTGCTGGCGATCGTCGGGGCACTGTCCTACACCAAACTCGGCCAGAGCGAAGACCCGCCGTTCACGTTCAAGGCCATGGTGATTCGTACCAACTGGCCAGGTGCAACGGCGCAGGAAGTCTCGCGCCAGGTCACCGAACGCATTGAAAAGAAGCTGATGGAAACCGGCGAATACGAACGCATCGTCTCGTTCTCCCGCCCGGGCGAATCCCAGGTGACGTTCATTGCCCGCGACTCCATGCATTCGGTGGACATCCCGGAACTCTGGTATCAGGTGCGCAAGAAGGTCAGCGACATCCGCCATACCTTGCCGCCGGGAATTCAAGGGCCGTTTTTCAACGATGAATTCGGCACCACCTTCGGCAATATCTACGCATTGACCGGCGATGGTTTCGATTATGCCGTGCTCAAGGACTACGCCGACCGCATCCAGATCCAGCTGCAACGGGTCAAGGACGTGGGCAAAGTCGAGCTGCTGGGGTTGCAGGACGAAAAGATCTGGATCGAACTTTCCAACGTCAAACTCGCCACCCTCGGCTTGCCGTTGGCAGCGGTGCAGCAAGCCCTTGAAGAACAGAACGCGGTGTCCACGGCCGGCTTCTTCGAAACCACTAGCGAGCGATTGCAGTTACGGGTCTCGGGCAATTTTCAGACAGTCGATGAGATAAAAAGCTTTCCGATTCGCGTCGGTGATCGCACTTTCCGTATCTCCGATGTGGCCGACGTGCGCCGTGGTTTCAACGATCCACCGGCGCCGCGCATGCGCTTCATGGCCGAGAACGCGATTGGTCTTGCGGTAGCGATGAAGGACGGCGGCGACATCCTGGTGCTGGGCAAGGCGCTGGAAATCGAGTTCGATCGTATCCAGAAAAACCTCCCTGCCGGGATGCAGTTGCGCAAGGTTTCCGATCAGCCCGCCGCCGTAAAAACCGGTGTCGGCGAGTTCGTTCAAGTGCTGGTGGAAGCGCTGGCCATTGTGCTTCTGGTGAGCTTTTTCTCCCTTGGCGTGCGCACCGGCATGGTGGTGGCGCTGGCGATTCCGCTGGTGTTGGCGATGACCTTCGCCTGCATGTATTACCTGGGCATCGGTCTGCACAAGATTTCCCTCGGGGCATTGGTGCTGGCCCTGGGATTGTTGGTCGACGACGCGATCATCGCCGTGGAAATGATGGCGATCAAAATGGAACAGGGTTTCGACCGGATCAAAGCCGCGAGCTACGCCTGGACCAGCACCGCGTTCCCGATGCTCACGGGCACGCTGATCACCGCAGCCGGTTTCCTGCCGATTGCCACGGCGCAGTCGGGCACCGGCGAATACACCCGCTCGATCTTCGAGGTGGTGACCATCGCCCTGTTGGCATCGTGGGTGGCGGCGGTATTGTTTGTGCCTTTTCTTGGGGAAAAACTCCTGCCGGACCTGGCGAAAATTCATGCAGCCAAACACGGTTCCGGCCAACCCGATCCTTACGCTACGCCGTTTTATCAGCGTGTTCGGCGCCTGGTGGAATGGTGCGTGCGCTGGCGTAAAACGGTGATCACCGCGACCGTGGTGTTGTTCATTGCCTCCATCGTGCTGTTTCGCTTCGTGCCGCAACAGTTCTTCCCGGCATCCGGGCGTCTGGAATTGATGGTCGACCTGAAGCTGGCCGAAGGGGCTTCCCTGAGCAACACTGCCGATGAAGTCAAACGCCTCGAAGCACTGCTCAAGGACAAAGCCGGGATCGACAATTACGTTGCCTACGTCGGCACCGGTTCACCGCGCTTCTACCTGCCGCTGGATCAGCAACTGCCTGCGGCGAGCTTCGCCCAGTTTGTGGTGTTGGCGAAAACCATCGAGGAGCGCGAAAGCCTGCGCACCTGGTTGATTGCAACGCTCAACGAACAATTCCCGGCCCTGCGCTCGCGGGTGACCCGTCTGGAAAACGGCCCTCCGGTCGGTTATCCGGTGCAGTTCCGGGTCACGGGTGAGCACATCGAGGAAGTCCGGGCGCTGGCGCGCAAAGTCGCGACCAAGGTTCGCGAGAACCCGCACGTGGCCAATGTGCACCTGGATTGGGAAGAACCGAGCAAAGTCGTCTATCTGAACATCGATCAGGACCGCGCTCGGGCGCTGGGCGTGAGCACGGCAAACTTGTCGAGGTTCCTGCAGAGTTCGCTCACCGGCTCCAGTGTCAGCCAGTACCGCGAAGACAACGAATTGATCGAGATCCTGTTGCGCGGCACCCTGCATGAACGCACCGAGTTGTCGCTGCTGCCAAGCCTGGCGGTGCCGACCGACAACGGTCGCAGCGTGGCGCTTTCACAGATTGCGACGCTGGAATACGGCTTCGAGGAGGGTGTGATCTGGCATCGCAATCGTCTGCCGAACGTCACCGTTCGTGCCGATATCTATGGCAAGGAGCAGCCGGCGACACTCGTCCAGCAGATCATGCCAACGCTCGATCCGATTCGCGCTGAGTTGCCCGATGGCTATTTGCTGGATGTGGGCGGCACGGTCGAGGATTCCGCCCGTGGGCAGAACTCGGTGAAGGCGGGCGTGCCGCTGTTCATCGTGGTGGTGTTGACCTTGCTGATGCTGCAGTTGCGCAGCTTCTCCCGTACGGTGATGGTGTTTCTCACGGCACCGTTGGGGCTGATCGGGGTGACGCTGTTCCTGATGGTGTTCCGCCAGCCGTTCGGGTTTGTGGCGATGCTCGGGACCATCGCCTTGTCCGGGATGATCATGCGTAACTCGGTGATTCTGGTCGATCAGATCGAGCAGGATATCGCTGCCGGGCTCAAGCCTTGGCAGGCGATCATCGAGGCGACGGTGCGGCGGTTCCGGCCGATTGTGCTGACGGCGCTGGCGGCGGTGTTGGCGATGATTCCGTTGTCGCGCAGTGTGTTTTTCGGGCCGATGGCGGTGGCGATCATGGGGGGGTTGATTGTGGCGACGGCGTTGACGTTGCTGTTTTTGCCGGCGCTTTATGCGGCTTGGTTTCGGGTTAAGAAAGAGTCCGTATGACTTGGCGGCCTTTGGGCCGACCAGGCTGTGGGTTGTTTTTGGTGTATATCCGTTGCTTCGGTAACGGCCACTTATGGTTCCGCTTTTACAGCGGGTTACTTTGAAAAGCGGAACGCCGCCCGGCGCAAAGTAACCAAACGCTCTTGCCCCTGTCGTTCGGTGCCTCGCCTAGGCTCGGCATGCCCTCGCTCCGGTCCTGCTCCGTGGGCCCGCCGCCATCGGCCATCCATGGCCGGGGGCGGCTAACCCGGCATCCATGCCGGGTTGCCCACTACGCAGAACCTCCACTCGGCCTCTCGA
>NZ_RCOB01000210.1:0-40838 GCF_004307665.1 Pseudomonas sp. Sample_16 | reverse complement strand
GCTGGGCACCGGCGAACCAGTCCCCCATAAAATAATGCCGCATGCACAGGCGAAGTCCGCCAATGATGACGAGGCTGAGCCACCAGTAGTTGAAGACAATAGAACGCGGTACAACGGCTTCGTGGTTGCTGTACCAATAGACGACAACAGCCAGAATAAGTGACGAAAGGCTGACGGCTTTAATGATGGCTATCAATGCATCATTGCCGAAATAACGCATTACAGCTCTATACATTCCGAAACGAATGAACAACGGGATGGCTACGAGAGGGGCACTGACGAAAAGCCAAAAATGTACCCTGAATGGGTTATACATATCATCGATACCCAAACGGACGATGAATGCCAACCACAAAGCAGCCCAGACGAGAACAATATCAGTGGCAACCTGAATCAACCTTTTTCGGCGCCGGGGAAGACCTACTAGATAGGCTCTGATCTTATCCATAAACCCTTCAAACACCTCTGTCCTCCTATCAGCACCCTTTTTCATTGTGGTGAGATCTCATGGGGCCTGCGCGATCACTCTAAACCTAACGACCTATCACTTCTTGCTTAGTTCTTCACAGTAGACTCTTCCGGATCTCCGGCACGGAATTTATTAGCCAGAACGATCAGCGGTGCGTAGGCCAAAACGACTCCGAAAACCCCGTCCATATCAAAGTGTGTAACGCAAACGGCTAACGGCAACAGCCAGAAAATATTGATCGCGCCCACCGCTAGGGTGACTGGCAAATGTTTACCAAAGCGACGTGAGGCGAATTGATAGGCATGGCTCCTATGTGCTTCATAAACCCTCTCAGCTCTTGACAAACGTCGAATTAACGTGAAAGTCGCATCAACAATGAACACCCCAAGCAAAATCAACCACCCCCACAGCATCGGTGTATAAACCCACGCCGCCTGTAAAGAAAGCCCGCCTAGTGTAATGCCCAGAAAACCGCTTCCGGCGTCGCCCATGAAAATCTTTGCAGGCGGGAAATTCCAGCAAAGAAATCCTGCAACGGAAACCGCAAGCAACAACGGCCCCCAAATCAGCGTGTCGAGACCCGCCAACCAGTAAAGGAGGCACGCGCCCAGACAAGCGGAAATAGCTTCGACGCTGGCAATGCCATCGATGCCGTCCATGAAGTTATAGAGATTGAGTAACCACACCAGATAAAAAGCAGCCAGCACATGACCTGCCCACCCCAGATCGACCTGGATGCCGAACAGATCAATGGCCGGCAATCCACCCATCCAGACGAGCAGCCAGGTCGCCGCGGCAAAATGGCCGAGCAAACGCCAACGCGCGGCGATGTGACCATGGTCGTCCATAAAACCGATAATCGCTATAAAAATCCCTGACCCAGCGATCGCGAAAAAGATCGATGGAGAAGTCAGTCCTGCACCGTACAGAAAAACCAACGACATGATGAAAGCCACGACAATGGCGACGCCGCCACCCCGCGGTGTCGCGACCACATGGGAACTACGAGCATTCGGAACGTCCATCAGGCTTCGAGATATCGCGTACTTACGTAATGCCGCCGTCAGTAAAAAAGAAAGACCGGCAGCCACCGGAATAAACCACGCATAACTCATTATTTGTGAGACTCCAGAAAATACTGTGCCGCCGATTTCAATCCATCATCCAGACTTACGGGTGGATGCCAGCCCAGTAGTTTTTGAGTTTTCTTGATATCGACCTGTAATGAGCCAAAAAGCCTCTGCGCGGTTGCACGTCGTCCCAACAAGCCGGCCAGGAACACCAGCACTGCTGCTGGAATGGGTACGAGCCAGGTTTTGACACCCAGATAAGTGATCAGGCGCAGCATGAGCTGGGTCGTTGAAACGTCTTCGTCATCGCTTACCAGAAATACCTGATTCATGGCCTGGGGATGATCGATGCACGTCGTGACCAGATCAACGACATTGTCCAGTGAGACAAGACTTCGATAATTGTTCACGGCCCCGAACGGTAGTGGGACGCCCTTTACCAGCCAGCGCATCATTTGCAGAAAATTCGCGCCCACACCGGCACCATAAATAAGGACCGGACGAATGATGACAACTTCAATCGCTCCCGTATTGGCAAGTTGCAGAAGTTGCTGTTCGGCTTCGTACTTGGAAATACCGTAAGGATCCAAAGGGTGCGGAATATCATCTGCCGAGAAAGCACTTCCGGGCAAAGTCGTTTCTCCATTGACCTTGATCGAACTGATAAAGACCAATCTCTTAACGCCCGCCTTTATCGCCTGGCGTGCAAGATTAAGCGTGCCTTCAACATTAGTCGCACGAAACATCTCCAGCGACTGCGCTGGGTCTTCGTGCATAACGTGTACTCGTGCTGCTGAATGCACAACCACACTCACACCCGCTAGTGACGACGTCCAATCGGTGGATTGATCAATGTTTGGTATATGAGTTTTTTCTACGGAATTGGGTAACTTGCTATTCAAATTTCTAAGAGGCGCTACAACCGATGTTTCCGGCAAAGCGCACAAACGCCTGACTACGGCACCTCCCAGAAACCCTGTCGCGCCGGTCACAAGTATTTTTTTTGACATTTCAAACCAATTCAAAAAATAGATAGCATTGGAATAATCTATCACGAAAAGTCGTCATTTTGAGCGCTCAATTTGTGCGAAGCGCCTCACCCTGCCCCTTATGGAGCACAAGCCAGCCAGCTGAAAAAAAACACAAAGCCCTGCGTCTCAGCACAATTCGCCATTACACAGGTTGGAGCAAACACGCGGTAGAGATAGAATCCCCCCCAATTTTGACTAAACGCTCGATGAATAGAGCCGCAGACGCTTCGCAGAGATGAGTGGCGTCGGTAAGTCATTCAAAATACATACTAATTTAGCAGGCTACACCTCGAAGGGAGCATATCGATGCAGCAAATCAATAATCTCAGCGCGAAAATTGCAAAATATCGCGATCAGATCGATGCATCCATTCAGCGCGTGGTCTCCAGCGGATGGGTAGTCCTGGGGCCAGAGGTCAAACGTTTTGAATCATCCTTCGCCGAATATCTGGGCGCCAACCACTGCGTAACCGTAGCCAATGGCACCGATGCAATCGAATTGGCCCTCAAGGCATTGGGTGTCGAAAAAGGTGACATCGTCGCTACGGTCGCCAACGCGGGCATGTATACCACCACGTCGGTCCTGGCCATAGGCGCGGTCCCGGCCTTCATGGATGTCGACTTCGATACCCAAGTCGTCACACTCGGTGAAGTTAAACGTGCAGTTGAAGCGGGCGCCAAAGTCGTCGTCGTCACTCACCTTTATGGCTTGGCCATCCCGCAAATCCAGGAAATTGCGACGTTCTGTGCGGACAATGGCATTCCACTCCTGGAAGACTGCGCACAAGCTCACGGCGCCAGCATGCATGGCAAACGTGTAGGCACATTCGGCGACGCTTCGAGCTTCAGTTTCTACCCGACAAAAAACCTCGGTGCCCTTGGCGATGGTGGTGCAGTCGTCACCAACTCTGCCGAGATCGCGCAGCAAGTAGCTCAATTGCGTCAATACGGCTGGTCCTCCAAATATTGCGTGGAGTTGGGCGGCGCCAGAAACAGCCGCCTGGATGAAATGCAAGCCGCTATTCTCTCCGAGTTTCTGCCGCACCTTGATCAAGGCAACGGGCGACGCAACGAGATTGCCAAACGTTATCGCACTGAAATCAGGCAGCCCGAGATTGTTCACCCGCAAGGCGACAGCGATGCCTGGGTCGCTCACCTGTATGTGATCAAGAGCGTGAAACGTGACGCCTTGCAGCAACATCTACGCGGCGTGCAAATCGCTTCCGAAGTTCACTATCCGATTCCTGACTACCAGCAACCCGTGTTCAAGAATGTCCATGCCGACTTCCACTTGGCCAACACCGAGCGTCTGGCCAAAGAAATTCTGACACTGCCATGCTATCCAGAAATGGAAGAGCATGAAGTCAGCGCAGTGATCAAAGCCGTCAACGGATGGGCTGCATGACGTACTCGATCATCATCCCGGTTTACAAAAACGCAGAATCCATTCCGCGCTTGATTCAGGTACTCAGCGAAATCAATGAGAGCCTCAACAACCAATTAGAAGCGGTTTTTGTCGTTGATGGCAGCCCGGATGCATCGTTTGCATTGATTCAAAAAGAACTTCCGAACCTGCCTTTTGCAGCACAGCTACTGGCGCATTCGCGCAACTTCGGTTCCTTCCCGGCGATTCGAACAGGTTTGATGGCGGCCACCGGTGAGTACTTCGGCGTGATGGCTGCTGACCTGCAGGAGCCACCGGAACTGCTGATCAGCTTCTTTCAATCCCTTTCAAATGATGAGTGCGACGTAGCCATCGGCACGCGCAATGCCCGAAATGATCCCTTGTTGAGCCGCATGGCGTCTTCGATGTTCTGGGGGCTTTACCGAAAGCTGGTCGTTCATGACATGCCTAAAGGTGGCGTCGACATCTTTGGCTGCAATAACACGTTCAAAGAGCAGCTGCTGAAGCTTGAAGAATCGCGCTCGTCATTGATTGCATTGATCTTCTGGCTCGGTTTCCGAAGAAAGTTCGTCGATTACGATCGCCAGGTTCGTCAGGAAGGCAAATCCGCCTGGACGTTCAAGAAGAAGCTGGAATACATGATGGACAGCATCTTCGCCTTCACGGACTACCCTATTCGTCTACTGATTAAAATGGGCACGATCGGTTCATTAATGTCAGTCGCAATAGGCCTGATGGTCATCATTGCAAGAATACACGGCACCATCGCGGTACCGGGGTACGCGGCCACCATGGTCGTGGTCTTGCTGCTGGGCACTTTGAATCTTCTGGGCCTGGGCCTTGTGGGCACCTACGCCTGGCGTGCTTATGAAAACACCAAACAACGACCATTGGCAGTCGTGAGCATACAGTTGAACAACCGAGAGCAAATCAGCCATGTCTAACCCGACGATTCATCCTAGCGCAGATGTCAAGAGCTCCAACATTGGCCAAAACACCCGTGTTTGGCAGTATGTTGTCATTTTCCCTGAGGCTGTGATCGGTGCGGATGTGAACGTCTGCTCTCATTGCCTGATTGAAAACGATGTCGTCATCGGCGACAGAACGACGATCAAGTCAGGCGTTTATGTCTGGAATGGCCTCAGGATTGGCAACGATGTGTTCATTGGTCCGAACGTCACCTTCACCAATGACAAGTTTCCTCGTTCCAAGGTCTATCCGGAAACGTTTCTCCCAACCGTAATACACGACAAGGCTTCGATCGGAGGCGGTGCTGTGATCCTTCCTGGCGTCACCATTGGTATGGGTGCGATGGTTGGAGCAGGTGCGGTGGTCACAAAATCAGTGCCCCCGTATGCAATCGTGACCGGGTCGCCTGCGCGGATTACCGGCTATGTCGAGAACTCCGCGATAAGTGACAACAGCGAAAAACCGAAGCTCGTTGAAGACACAGCGTCGCAAAAAGGGATTACAAGACTTGGGGTGGGTGACGTCACCACACACAACTTCAAATTCGTTGGGGACATGCGCGGTGATTTGTCGGTGGGCGAATTCGAGAAGGAAATCCCTTTTATTCCAAAACGCTATTTCCTGGTATTCAACGTCCCCAGTCAAAAAACCCGCGGCGAACATGCTCATCACAACTGCCATCAGTTCCTCATCTGCGTGAAAGGGAGCTGTGCCGTCGTGGTTGATGACGGTCAAAACCGCGCTGAAGTGATGCTTGATGCTCCGAATAAAGGTATTTACTTGCCGCCTTTGACGTGGGGCATTCAGTACAAGTACTCCGAGGATGCAGTGCTGCTGGTATTTACGTCTGACTACTATGACGCGGCGGATTACATTCGGGATTACTCCGAGTTTTTGAAAATTACAGGTTCGAAAAACTAGTGGGCATCACCGTCTCAAAAGAAAACTTACGCCGATGGGTTTCCTTTCTGATAGGGG
This sequence comes from Pseudomonas sp. Sample_16, assembly GCF_004307665.1. Taxonomy (NCBI): domain Bacteria; kingdom Pseudomonadati; phylum Pseudomonadota; class Gammaproteobacteria; order Pseudomonadales; family Pseudomonadaceae; genus Pseudomonas; species Pseudomonas sp. Sample_16. The sequence goes on along the minus strand of NZ_RCOB01000210.1, from coordinate 34,917 downwards.
GGTGTCTGAACACCCTCCTGACCTATGGAATCTATTTGTTGTTGAACATGTACTTGAGTTATCAAAAATCTTATGTAATTGCCTACGTAAGCGGAATAGTTTTCTCATACTTGTTTAACGCACAAGTTGTTTTCAATGTGAAAAAATCATGGAAAGGGTTAATGGCTTATCCCTTAGTGTATTTACTCCAGTATGCATTAGGCGCTCTATTGCTTAGTCTTATGGTGGAGAAATTAGGGATACCTGAAGAATTAGCCCCGCTTTTGATCATTGTCCTGCTTCTGCCTGTGACTTACTTGCTGAGCAAAACAATACTTAAAGCCACACATCAGCCCAAGACAGGCATGGATCAGTAGAGCCAGATGACCAACATAACGGAACAACTTCTATCAAAAAAGCTTTCCCCTTCCCATTCTTGTGTTGCCGCGAAATTCTGGATGGCCCATACCTTACCCGTTGCTATATTAGTGCTGGCATTGTGGATACCTTACGGATTTTCACTAATCGGCCTGATAGAAGAATGGGGATTGCTCGGGGCATTCACTACACACGGACTTTTTTTCGTAACTGACACTACTAGTCCCTTGGCTGCTCATGCGTTAAGGCCTCTGACGATTCTCCCTCAAGCCATTGCTTACTATTTAGACCCCTATTCATTCAAATACTGGAATGTGCTGCTTGCACTCTCACTGTGCGTAAAGGGCTCGAGCCTAAGCTACATAACAAACTATGTTACTGGCTCACTCAAGTGGGGAATGATCGCGGGTTTGCTGATCGTAGTTTTTCCAGCCGACACGATGCAATTATCGTTTAGAGCGCTGCATATAAACTGGGCACTTAGCTCATTGCTGCTTGGAACCGCTCTATTCGTAGCCGCACTGCAGGCAAAATCGGCAATCATGTCGTATTTACTGCGTGTCGTATCAGCCATCCTGCTGATGGCCGCTTGCGCTATGTATGAGGCCTCACTGCTGCTTTCTGTGCTGCCAATTCTATTAATCCTTGTAAAGTCGGATTTTAAATCAGCCGTCTTTCAACTGCGCCAGCAGATATGGAAACATCTCATTTGGCTGACGGGTGCTTTTGCCTATATTGCCTATGTCATTCACACTGCCCCTCTCATTAACAGCTATCAGAGCGGCATTGCAGGCAGTTCCAGCATTGTCAGCACAATCATGCACTCACTCCCCAATCTGTTCTCGATAGGCTTGCTGAGAACGACGCTGGGAGGTTGGTATGATGCAACAAGAATAACCACGGTGGAATTCAGCACTTATTGGTACGCCATCAGTGTGATGCTTGTAATATCGTTGACATTCTACCTACTGCTATCCGGCTATCGAAAAGCGAAATCAGCAGAAAGCGCAATCTCAACGGCGATTCCCGTTCGATTGTTGATTGCTGGCGTCATATTGGTACTTTTAGGGTACGCCCCATTTTTACTGTCGACATCCCATCAGGCGATAAGCCAACGCACGTTCTTGTTCGCAACACCCGGCGGTGTATTCGTAACGCTCGCCGTGCTTATAGCAATCGGCAAAGCGAGCAAAAACCTGGCAACCCTTTGCGCGGCCCTACTGGTTTTTATCGGATTCTCAACACAACTGTATCAATTCCACCACTACGTCAAAATATCAGACAGACAGCGTAATATTATAAAAAATATTGTCGGAAATTTTGATGGGAAAAACAGCAACAAAACAATGGTAATAACTGATAAAACCAACCAACTCAACAGCACATGGATGTTTATAAACGAAAACTTACAGGCAACCCTTAATTACGTCTACGGGCATACCTTCAACGCGATTGAAGTTTGCCACGAACAGGGCAATGAGTGGCAGCACACGGATAGCGTAGGACGCAAAGGTACCTGCGAAGAAACAGCTGAAGACTGGATCTTTCACTACCCCACGTCTATAAGTGGTCCTGGATTCGAACCGACCAAGCAATTAGAAGATAAAAAGCTGCCCAAGTCTCAGACCGTTGCCATTACAGTAAATCCAGATGACAAGCCCAACGAAACTCCAAACCGCGCAGAAATGTTACGAGGCGACCAAAGCCGCACAGGCGCGATTTATCGTGGGTTCATCGATAAAGCTGACTATCATAATCTTCTGATTGGTTTCACTGATCAGGAATCGAGCGACCACTACTTCTGGGGATTTGGTAACTGGTGGAGTATGGAGCTACCAATAGCGGGGTCGGGATGGCGCGAGGCCGAGTGGACCGTTAATAAATTCCAGCATAACGCCTCAGCCTGGAAAACGAATAAGCAGTCTTCCCTTGACTTTAATTTTGTACCGAAATCATCGCATTATCGATTGAAAGGTCAGTTTGACATAATAGTCAGCCCATCTATAAAAGCCAGTATGAAAATCGAAATAAACGGTATCGATATTCCATTCCAGTGGAACGATGCCAATCAGTTTGAAGCGGAACTCATGAAAAATCAACTCCGCGACGGAGTGAACACCGTAGCTTTCATAAGTGACGTTGACGAAAATTACTACGGCTTCGCCGGAAGATTAGATTGGATTGAAATAAAAAAATAATACATGCAATCGAATAATTAAATATTAAATAATTGTTAATGACTCCGAGAAAAACTAGAGTCTTAAATAAAAAAGGACAACCGATGGAAGTTTTGTCAAAACTAGAGAGCAAACCCACTCTCTATTCATTACTAGAGAGCAAACCCGAACTCTACTCTTTCTTTACGGTATTTTTTATACTGTTTGTAACGCACCAGTTTTTTGATGTTGTAGACTTTCCTTACGACTCTACAACCTATTGGAATTTGAGCACTCCTGCATTCATTGCAAATTTCCCTGACATTGTGAGGGGCTACGTCTACGCCTACCTGCTATTTCCTATTCATGCTTTAACCGATGCCATAAATGACACAGGTCGTGTTATTTTCAGGATCAGCACTTCTGCTATCTATGCCTATCTTTTGACAGGCCCGGTAGCGAATTTTTTCCTACAGTGCTTTGGTGGTCGCCTTACCTTTATACGTCGTATCGTATTTGCATTGCTTGCAATTGCCGTTTTTCCCGGATTATTCCTATATCCGCTGTCTGATATGCCCGCCGCACTCGCTATGATAATTGCCATTGCATTCGCAGGCAGTGCAAAACGGAAGTACTGGCTAGCATTTCTGTTTTTTTCTGGCGCGGCGGCTAGTGCAGCTTACAACATTCGAACCATCTATCTCTTTGCTTTCATTGCACTGCTATTTATTGTTCCGCTTGTCTTCCTGCGTAGCAAATCATGGAACGCTCGGGGGCTTGGGATGGTTGCGTTTATTTTAGGGGCATTTGTCGTTGCCCTGCCGCAGATGGCCATCAATAAACGTATTCATGACGTAGCCACTCCTTTAGTGTTCGCCACTGTCAAAGGCAAATCCTTGATGGCGACACAGTTATATTGGGGTGTAACGATACAGCGTTACGAAACCTACAATGGTGGAGATACCCCCGCACCTAGCCTCTACTATAGGGATCCCGCTGGAATTGCATTGCGTTCACTTGATGAATCGCTGTTCACTGACGATCCAACTATCGGTGGATACATCGCACTGGTTGCGAAACACCCAGTTCAGTTTCTTGGCATCTACGGAAGGCACTTCATTAATGGCATCGATGTTCGCGATGGGCTCGTTTACGTCACGAAGCCTTCTATCAACAAAAGTGTCGTAGCTTTTCTCTGCTACAGCCTATTCTTTTTTGGCGCTCTGATTTTTTGCACAAGACAAAATCCTCGACGGATAGAAGTCGCTTACCTCACTCCCCTACTTATCCCAGTACTCGCGATACTTCCAGGAGCAGTCGAAACCCGATTTTTCATGCCTCTTTATCTCGTGTTGTTCGGTGCCATTGCAACCCAATTCGAATGGTCAGACTTTTCCAGGCTTCTAAAGAAGCACTGGCTGCCGATACTCGCTGCTTATACTTTGCTCGCGGCCTCATTTCTAGCAATAACAACTGCTGCCATGGCCTGCGTATCGTATAGCCTACCCTGATCTTTATCGATGTTAGCCGTACTGTGAGACATATCGATAGCAGTACGGCGTCTTTTAAAGCGCAAGTGTCCTATCCTTGTTCAGACCTGCTACGAGGCTCTCCTTCACTCTTGCTACGATAGGCTGCAATGAACACAAGTCGCAGAAATAAAAGCACGTTTCAACTGCCATCTAGCCGATAGAGAGCATGGTCATTTTTTCAGGTAAAAACTCAATAATGAATGCGCCGAGAATCACCGCATCAGATCACATCTCGAAAAAATTTGCTGTAGAATGCCGCGAAACTTAGGAGGCCGGAATGTCAGCACCAAATGAGAGGCTAGAGACGATCCCAGCGCTTACTGGAATGCGATTTATTGCAGCGTTAATGGTATTTTTTTCTCACTACCCAATAACGGGTCTTGGTGAGTTACCAGAGAGGATTATGGCCTCTGGTTACGCGGGAGTTACATTTTTCTTCGTACTATCTGGATTTATTATTACCTACAACTATATAGACAAATTCGAATCAAACCCATTAAATAACACTCCTAAATACCTATGGGCTAGGTTCAGTAGAGTTTACCCGCTGTACATATTGACTATGCTTTTCGTTTGGTTACAGAAAGATGCAGCGACCCCGCTAACAATTTATCTGTTTGCAGCACAAGCCTGGCACCCAGACGCTAGCGTAGTAGGAGGTCTTAACAGTCCTGCTTGGAGTATAAGCGTTGAGGCTTTTTTATACTTTTGTTTCCCAATCCTAATTCCTGCATTCATGCGGCTTGGCATTCTACAACCTGGCATCAAAATGCTAACTGCAGCGCTTCTAGTCGTTACCATCCAGCTATCTTTGGCGGGATACTTAGCGCTGCCTCCAAGGCATGATTTGCCTTTCACAGACCCCGACTCAGCGCACCGATGGCTATATAACTTTCCGCTTACAAGGGTGCTAGATTTCATCCTTGGAATTTTTGCTGCTACCTATTACTGCAGAAGTACAAAAAACAAAAACAATGAAAAATATTGGAGCTACGTTTGCTACAGCTCAATACTTGCCCTCATCGCTCTCATGGCATCAAAAGCAAACTATCTATCCTCATTCAGTTGGGATGCATCATACGCAGGATTATTTACTCTACTTATACTTGCAACTGCCAAGACTAATAAAAGCCCTGTGAGCAGACTTTTATCAACCAGTCCTGCTGTTTTATTAGGTGAGGCATCGTTCGCTTTCTACTTAATACATATTATTGCGCTCCCCTTATTTGCACTGAATATCAACAGATCATTTTTCACTGGATTAGCATTTGAGCTTCTGTTTTTGGGATTGATTATGACAATGTCAATCGGACTGCATTTATCTGTAGAAAAACCATGCAGGCGTTGGTTGATGCAATTGGTGAAAAGCCGAGATGCGCAGCCTATTTCCGCAACGAAGGAAAATTAGCTCAGAGCGTTAATCAATAGGACGTACTAAGTGTTAAAAGTTACACAACCACTTTGAATGCCGACAAATGCCAAGCATTGAAATTGCGAGATTTCAAGGTAATAGCTTTATCTCTGTGGCGCCCCCATCTAGGGGGTGGATGCATTGCTATAATACTTAGACTAGTAGTGCATTTATTTTAACTTTTTTAGTGCTCGCGCTAATCACTTCAAAAGCGATAGATATACATCACTGTAAGACTTAACCATATCATCAGCCTTAAAATATTCTTCATATCGCTTTAGAGCATTCTCGCCCATTTTTGCTGCACCCACCGGGTCATTCCATAACTTCGTCATAGCTCTGGCCAGAGATGCACTGTCTCCCGGCAGCGCTACATAGCCCGTCTCACCCTCGATGTTAATGTACGTGGTACCGGTTCCTATCTCGCAGGAAATCAATGGTTTCCCGTACATCGCCCCTTCGAGCAGGGTGATCCCGAAGGCTTCAGACCTGAGGTGGGAAGGAAACACCAAAGCGAAACACAAGGTCATCAGAGCGGCCTTGTCAGCGTCCGGCAGGCCCCCGACAAAATAGACATTATCCAGGTTCGCGTCTTTGGCCTTCTGTTTCAGTGCCATTTCCATGGGGCCTTTGCCCATGATCACGACCGGCAGCTTTGTTTGCTGAGCAGCTTCCAGAAGAAAGTCGAGGCCTTTGTAGTAACGGAGCGCCCCGACAAACAGGAAGAAGCGCTCACCTACTGTCTCACGCCAATGAGCCAGCGACGCGTCAGTCACCACAGGATATGTTTTGCGATCGATCCCGATCGGGATTACTCTGACTTTATCCACGTACTTACCCAGTGTCTCGCTACTGGCGACATAGTTGGGTGAAGAGGCAACGATAACGTCGACATTTCGGAGAAATGCGTGCAAGAGCGGATTATAGAGTCGGAGCAACGTCTGCTGCTTCACGATATCCGAATGATAAGTAACAACGGTCGGCTTCTTCACTCTGGAAAGAAAGTGGACCATGTCCATGAATGGCCATGGAAAATGGTAATGGATAACATCGGCTTGCTCTGCGAGTTCGATGAAGTCCTTGATCGCGCCGATTGAAAAGCCGGTGGAAGCGATCTGAAGGTTTTGATATGACCGGTGGGTAATATGGTTTCCGAGCCGTTCGTTGCGCATTGCGCCACGGGGGCTAAGGTACAGGACTTCAGACTCTATACCGTGCTGTATCCCCCCCTCAGCGAGCTGAAAGATAACCTGCTCTATACCGCCCATGGTATCCGGGTAGTAAGTCTTGAAAAAATGCAGGATTTTCAAGATTTGTGCCCCAAAAACTTCGCAGGAACTCCCACGTAAGTACCGGCCTTTTCCAGATTGCGATGGGCGCACGCACCGGCGCCCAGCATGACATCGTCTGCCACCTGCAGTCCGTCGATCACCGTTGAGCCCGCCCCCAGGAAGCAGCGATCGCCGACACGGCTCCGACCGGCGACCACAGCGCCAACGGAAATGTGGTTGTAGTCACCCACTACGCACTCATGTTCGACAATTGCACCAGTGTTGATAATACAACCACGTCCGACGGAAGCCATTGGCCCGATATGAGCGTGATGAGCAATAAAACTCCCCTCAGCAATTTGGGCTCCAACACCTATCGTGGCACTGGGAGAGATGAGAGTTGCTAAAGGCCATCCCTGTTGAATGACCCATCCGCATTGTTCTATTCGTTTTTTGTTGTCTCCCGCGGCGGGAATGACTGACCAATCCTCAGGCAACTCAAAATCCACGGACGCTTTCACGGGAAACGAACAAAACGACTCACCTGGTCTGGCGTTGGCGTCGATAAAGCACAATTGCGTGATACCCGATGAGAGTGCGACATCAGCCACGCTCCGGGCATGCCCGCCAAACCCTAGAATCAACAGCCCTGTGGTTGAAGTCATGCAGTGACCTCCGAAGGGATACCGTCGCCCGCGGAAATCGATTCAAGGACCGTGATGTGCTCGTTCACAACATCCGTCCAGGTTCGCTGAATCAGGCTTTGATAGATAGTTTTCTGCAGTGTCAGAAGCTCTTCTCGATGAGAAAGCGCCCAGTCAATACGACGTGACATATCTTCCCAATCAAACGGGTCAAAAAATGTCGTTTCCTGAAGTTCTGGCTGATTGAGTATTTCCTCAGTCACCGCGATTCGAGCCATGACCACAGGCGTATCTACGGACAGAGCCTCGGTAAAGGTGAATGGGCATCCTCCTTCACTCAGGCTAGGGTTGACTGCCAGATCTGCCAACTTATAACAGGCAGCAAGCTCCTGCACCGTCAAACCGTGCAAGCATAAAATGTCGTTCTCCAAGCCGTGTTCGGCAATGAACTTTTTGACCGCCGAATAACGCTCAGGATCACCGGTCAAAATCAGCTTGTGACTGATATATTTTTTTCTTAGAAGAAACTCGTAGGCCCGCAGTAACATCAGCAGGTTTTTGTTCGGCCTAAACTGACTTGCATAAAATATAAACTTGAACGATGTATTTGCAAAACCCACCGTATAGTTCTTATTGGAGGACTTGCGCATCGCACTACTAAGAAGCGTTTGTGAATAATGAAGCGACGTCGCTTCCAGATCCGCAAATCCTCGGGTTGTGACCCATTGGTTCAACATGTTCGGGGCATGGTGAATCACCGATACATTAGAAGCGCGTATCGAATACTGTTCGACCAGCGTGTCCCACTTGATCGCGTTGCTGTAAGTGACGTAATGCTGTCCAGTCTGAATCGATCGGCGAACATCCTCATAGGTTTGCAAAAAGCGTTCGCCTCCCACACTAGAGAAACCGACGGGGAAATCCGATAGCACTACATCCGGCACACACATCAGACGTGGACGATCTATTTTGTTGAAGGCGGGCCAAAAAGCAGTAGGACTGTACCAAGCTTTCACATCAGCCAGGCTATCAATCAAGTGAAGCATCCGCTCTGACTCGATTCTCTCCATCCGCTTATACAGTCGAAAAATAAAAGCGTCGTCCTTAGGCTGTCCAACTGCCCCTCGGGCCCGTGATAAATGGCGCCGAAAAGGCCGGGAAAGTCGTTTGAAAACAAACTTTAATTTTATTAAAAAAAGAACAACCAACCCCAGGATAATGATTGGGCTAATCAAAAGCGCAAGGCCTGCAAGAAAAAGCCCTTCTATGAGCAACACCGCCAAGCCCAAGTACGAGTTTGTCGTAACTAACTGCTGCTCAACGTGATCAATGGCAGCTTTTTTAATCGCTGAGACGCCATTGGAAAGCCTTTTGAACAGTCCAGGCTTGCGCTTACGTTTCTTTCGGGCTATGTAAGCTTCGTAAATGCGTAACACCATCGGCTTTTTCGAGGGGGAAACTAATTCAAAGCGCTCCTGTGAGACCCCTTCGCTGCGAAATAGATCTTCAAGGCCTTCTTTCGACCAACTCGGGCATACCAGGACAAAGCCCACGTCTTCTCGGTCGCTTGCACCTTTCAGAAAGGCAGCGAGGTATCTACCCAATCCTTCATGGCGCAAATCCAACCCTGGCGCGTAGGCCAGGTAAATACCATATTTATTTATAGACACTCTCTTATGACTCCCCAATATTGTGCCGCCAACTTCTCAACGCCTTGTTCTGCCAATACCTCAGGCGATGGAAGCAGGGCCTTCTTGGACAAGTAAGTCAATTCCATATCTTTTAACTGGTGCGCCATCTCTTTATAGTCGGAGGCATTCATCCAGGACAACTGCAGTGAAAATTGAATGTCCATCTCACGCATGGCGGGATAGTCACTGCTTAATGCCGGCACACCTAAGCTAGCGGCCTCAACAACACTGAATGAACCGTTGTCAATTTTACCGGCATGCCATAGAAACGTTGCATTCGCCAATGTACAACGGTATTCAAAGTCAGGGAGTTCACCAAGCCACTTAACTTTCTCCCATAATGCGGCGCTTGCATTAACCAATGCAGAAAGGGACTTAAGGTGCGGTTCACTACTCTCTAGCATATTGTCAGTGTTCACACCCGTCACATGACAGAAGAATTGACCTCCCAGCGCCTCATAATAAAATTTGAGCGCCTTCAGTGCGTTCACATGATTTTTATGCGCGCCGGCATTAGTTGTCCACAAGAAATAGGGCTGGTCGGGTGCCGACAATATCCCAGGTCCAACTTTTGAAAAGTCAGGAGCCAGCATAGGCACCTTAGCGATTCGATTCACTTCAACGCCTGCGTACTGAATGGCGTCCTGTTTCGTAAATTCAGTCGTTACAAGAAGCTTCTGCGCCCGACGCACAGCGCTGATAAAGTGTTCATCTCCACTTTTCGACAGTACCTTTTCATAGCGCTGGAGGTAGTCATAGACCATGAAAATGCAGGGCCGCAAAGGCACTAACGGAGCTTGAACACGATCAGAGACTATGATCCACGCGTCGCAGTCCAGAAGCTGTTTAATGCCATCATCCGGAACAACATATCTCACGGAGTCAGGTTCCCAGCCGTCGTGGCCTGCGTATCGCATGGCTCTGCGTGCGGTTTGCGCGTCGAGGGTTTTCCAGTGAAAGGTGCGAAGCTGAATTCTCTCATCCTGATCGGTAGGAACTTCTGCCTCATCATCAGCAGACTTCAAATGCAGGAGGACAACGTCGACATCTTCCCCCCACTGCCTGCTTCCTTCATGCAATGCTTCCGCTAGCAGGTGGGCCCCACGAAGGCTTCCCCCTCGATATTCGACAGGGACTACCACTGCGATTTTCTTGCGTTTGACTGGTCGCTGGCTTTGTTCCAAGCGACTGACTTCCAGCTCTTGCAGAATCTCCTTGAAGCTGCTTATCCAAGCGGCTTCACAGTTCTCTGCCCGCATCGGCTCCAGCAGTACCGCCTGACTTTTACGCACTTGCTCGATAAATTTCGAATCATCATTCAAGATGCGACGAATTTTCTCTCTCGCTTCTTTGACAGACTCGCATCGACCAGGAAGGGTCGCTCCCCCCATTCGATCAAGAATGCCACCACTCATGAAGACTAGTGGCATGCCGACGCGGATGGCTTCGAAAGGATGATAATGAATATGATTGGGTTCGCTTGAATGATAAAACATGACTCGCGACTCTCTCATATTGCGTTCATGTTCTTCGTGGGTGACAAATCCCAGCACATTTGGATCGTCCACTTCAATCGGCTGAGAACCGCCGATTTTGTAGGGCATCCCCTGCATGTCCGAAACGAAATCTTCGTATACTTTTTTATAGTAGCTACTGAAACCAATGTCCGGGCACACGAAAAAAATGTGCTTCTGCTTTCCGTTCCAGACATCATTGATCGCACAGTTGTTAAGGCCCAGTGGTAAAAAAGCCTTTCGTTTTTGCAGATACATGGGCTCCGAGTCAGCCAGATGGTCGTAGGCTATCCCCAACCAAAGCCGTCGACCGAGCTTCTTGACAGACTGTGTACCTAGAGATAAAACCTTAACCACTTCTGAATAACTTAGTGTTTTATCCAGGCCATAAGCACGCCAGATAGCCGCACCGGTAAATGATCTCGATACTTCATTCATGAAGCCTTTCGAATGGCAGATGAAAAAACAGATATCAAAGTATTTATTGGCAATATCCCAAGCTTCTTTGGAAGGTGCCACATACCAATTCTGCTGGTTCAATACTTCCAGATCTTCAGTTGGAATAGTTAGATTCGCATCTTCAGAATAATCAATGCTAGCCGAACGAAAACCGATTTCCTGTGGAAATGACTTTGGCAAAAAAAACTCATTGACGCCCAGAGACCTAAGCATTTCAAGCTCGAATTTACGAGCCGCACCATGATTCAGCAGCCACATCACACGAAGCGGTTTAGTTTGCATCAGCAAGTCCATTTATCTTCTTGTATTCAGCAATTGCGTCAGTGATTTTACCATCGAACAGCAACTCACCATGATGAAATACCAATCCTCGGGTACAGATGGATTGCAAGGCTCCAAAGTCATGAGAGGCAAGAACGAGAATTTCTGCTTTTTCGATCAGACTGGTTATTCTTACTTTCGCCTTTGCCATAAAGTTGGCATCGCCCGCACCAATAACTTCATCCAGCAACAATATGTCGCCGCCCACCGTGGTGGAAATAGCGAACGCAAGTCGCACTTGCATCCCGGCAGAATATGTTTTAATAGGGTAATCAATAAATTCGCCCAAATCAGCAAACTCGACGATTTCGTCGATTTTCTCTCGCATAAATTTGGGTGACAGACCAAGCAACAAACCTCGATAAAGGATATTTTCCCGCCCTGTCGCATCAGGTTCAAAACCCAAGCTTAAGTCGAACAAGGAACGAACCTGGCCTTGCACATTCAGTTCGCCGCTGGAGATAGGATACAAGCCGGCAACAGTCTTGAGGAATGTACTCTTACCCGCGCCATTATGACCAAGAAGCCCTACACGCTCGCCACTGACAATTTGAACATTTATATTCTTCAGCGCATGAATATCAGCTACATGATTATCAGCGTCTTTTTTTGAGAAGATATTCGCCAACAACGACTTTAACGAACGCTCCTTGTAAGCAGCGGCTGCATAATGGAGATTCACATTTTTTACATTGATCTGATTGATCTTATTCATTCTCATAGGTAAAAAATCACCTTCCGCTCTGCTTTGTAACCAACACACATCGCGATCAAGCCAAAAAACAAAGCGGTCCCTAAACTGTAGGAATAGTTAGCCAACGTTGGCCATTCCCCTTGTAATAGAGGCGCTCTAAACAACTGAAGAATGTGATAGATCGGGTTGTAGTCGATCAGGGCATGCAGTCCGCCGTTCTGAAACATTTTTGCTTCAAAGTACACCGGGGATACAAACCACAAAGACTGCATAACCAGGCCGAGCGCATGGGGAACGTCGCGAAAACGGGTGCTGATATAGGAGAGTAGAGTTGACACGGGCCATGCTATCAAAGCAACGATGGGGAATATCGTTAGGGTCGCCAACCAACTCCAACCGAAATTCTGAGGCATCATGATTGCGACCCAGAGATAGAGAGAAACGCTGGCCAGCATGAGCACGATTGAACTACCAATTACCGTACGCAGGGTATAAATTGCCAAAGGATGATTACATTGTTTTATGTAGGCATCCGCTTGAACGAATGACAAAGAGCCGCCAATAGTATTAGCCGAAATAAATTCCCACACGACTATCCCAGAAAGAACATAGGGGGCGTAGGTTAATACATCCGTATTGAACAGTTTGCTAAATACAAGCGTCAGGAGTACGGTCATGCCCAATGGTTGAATAATTGACCATGTCACACCAAAAAACGACCTGCGCCAGCGGGAACGCAAATCAGCCAGTGCAAGATGCACCCAAAAGTATCGAGCAGCCCAAACGCGCGAAAAATACGAAAACATTACTTCCCCTGAATAATTAAATTCGAAAGCCTGGACATTATTCGTCCTCTTTGAATTCTTATAAAAATTGAGGCTGTTGCCAGCCTCAATTCAAGCGCATCATCAGCTGGCAAAGTAAGATCGAATCTCTTCTACTACTTGCTGCACCTGCTCACGAGTCAGAGTCGGATAACTCGGAAGGTTCATCCCACGCGAGCTAAGATCCTGCGCGACCGGAAAAGTCTCGTCCGTTTTGCAATGCGGCATGGTGTTAGCGGGAGCAAATAGCGGACGTGTTTCGATACCTTTGCTCTTCAAATGATCACGCAGCGCCTGACGCTTGCTCGCATCATCCAGCACTACCGAGCACATCCAGTAGGAGTGACGGGTTCCTGGCTGCTCTGCGTGCATCTGCAATGGAAGCCCTTCAAGTGCTTCACGGTACCAGTCCGCGACCTGCCGCTTGAGTGCAATGATCTCGTCAGCACGTTCCAATTGAGCGAGGCCAATGGCCGCGCAGATATTGGTCATCCGATAGTTGTAAGCCAACTCGTCGTGCCAGTATTCCCGGGTCTTGGAGACGCCTTGACTCTTGAGATGGCAGGCTCTTTCGTGAATGTCCTTGTTCTTGCAAACCACCATTCCACCCTCACCGGTAGTAATGGTTTTGTTGCCGAAGAAACTGAAGGTAGCGACATCGCCAAAGGTGCCAACATGCTGATCTTTGTACAGAGAGCCAAAAGCTTCTGCGCAGTCTTCGATCAGCAGCAGATTGTGCTCTTTGCAAAGCGCGACGACTTCGTCCATGTCACAGCTCAAGCCGTACAAGTGCACGACCATGACCGCTTTGGTTTTTGGCGTGATACGACTGCGAATGTCAGCAATGTCGACGTTCCAGGTATCCGCCAACGATTCGGCGTACACGACTTTCGCCCCGGTCTGCATGATGGTGTTGACCGACGCGACATAGGTCAGTGTCGGAACAATCACTTCATCGCCAGGCCCAAGCCCCAATGCTGCCATTGCCAGGTGAAGAGCTACGGTGCCATTGCTCACTGTGGTCGCGTGTTCTGCACCAATGTAACGGGCGAACTCGCTCTCAAAACGGGAGATAAATTCTCCACGAGAAGAAATCCAGGTCGAATCGAGACACTGGTTTACGTATTCCTTTTCGCGGCCGCCCAGGAAGGGCTGATATACAGGAATCATCCCAGCCCCCTTTATTCCTGACCTTGGAAATATTTAAAGCCGTGTTCAGCGACCAGCTTGTCGCGTTTGGCTTCACGCAGATCTTCACGCATCATTTCTTCTACCAACTCATTGAAGGAGGTAGTTGGCTCCCAGCCCAATTTTGCCTTGGCTTTGCTTGGGTCACCCAGCAGCGTCTCAACTTCGGCAGGACGGAAATAACGCGGGTCGACGGCAACGATGCATTGGTTGGTAGCGACGTCGTAACCTTTCTCGTCTACACCCGTACCTTCCCAACGAATCTTGATGTCGATTTCTTTCGCAGCAACCTCGACAAACTCGCGAACAGAATGCTGTTCACCTGTCGCGATCACGAAGTCGTCTGGCGTTTCCTGTTGCAACATGAGCCATTGCATTTCTACGTAATCACGGGCATGACCCCAGTCACGCAGGGCGTCCATGTTACCGAGGTACAGGCAGTCTTGCAGACCGACCTTGATTCGTGCCAAAGCACGTGTGATTTTGCGAGTTACGAATGTTTCACCGCGAATTGGCGATTCGTGGTTGAAGAGAATACCGTTGCAAGCATACATACCGTAGGACTCGCGATAGTTCACGGTGATCCAGTAGGCGTACATCTTGGCGACGGCATATGGGGAGCGTGGATAGAAAGGAGTAGTCTCTTTCTGAGGAATTTCCTGCACCAGACCGTAAAGCTCAGAAGTCGATGCCTGATAGAACTTGGTCTTCTTTTCAAGGCCGGCGATACGGATTGCTTCCAGAATGCGCAGTGTACCCATGGCATCCGTGTCAGCGGTGTATTCTGGCGACTCGAAGGATACAGCAACGTGGCTCTGCGCCCCGAGGTTGTAAACTTCATCGGGTTGGACTTCCTGCACGATGCGGATCAGGCTGCTCGAATCGGTCAGGTCACCGTAGTGCAGATTCAGATCGTAGCCTTTCTTATGCGGGTCGTGGTAAAGGTGGTCAATACGGTGAGTATTGAACAGCGAGGCACGGCGCTTGATGCCGTGTACCGAATAACCTTTTTTGAGCAGGAACTCAGCGAGGTAAGCCCCATCTTGACCAGTAATACCCGTAATCAACGCTACTTTCTTGTCGCTCATTTTTTCACCAATTTAAATTAATCAATCGAACAGTAAGTCTCTATCAGAGAGCCAACTCATTGCCGCCCTCTCACCTTCCATTCGGAAGTGAGAACCGTTTTTTTCATTCCATATATTTACTGTTCAGCAATCCCTCAATTTCTTTGACTTTTGTAGCTACCAGCGCCGGATCCCCTCCGCTCTCCACATTCAGTCTCAACAAGGGTTCGGTATTGGAACCTCGCAGATTGAAACGCCAATCAGAGAAATCCAGGCTAATTCCATCCGTTTCGTCCAGTTGAGGTGACTGAGGCAAATAATGCTTCAAGACCTCTTCCAGTGCTGCTGCCACGTTGCTCACTCGGTAGTTGATTTCGCCACTGCATGGATAGGCGGCAATGCGCTCATCAACAAGCTGGGCCAGATTTTTACCCGAGGCAGACATCAACGCAGTCACCAGCAGCCAGGGAATCATGCCGCTGTCACAATAAGCAAAATCCCGGAAATAATGGTGGGCACTCATTTCACCACCATAGATTGCATTTTCCAGGCGCATGCGCTCCTTGATAAAGGCGTGACCAGTTTTGCATTGTACTGAAACACCGCCCGCCAATCGAACCTGATCGATGGTGTTCCATGTCAGCCGCGGGTCATGAATGATCTTCGACCCCGGGTTCTTTTTCAGCAGCATTTCTGCCAGCAGCCCTACCAGGTAATAACCTTCGATGAATCGACCATTCTGGTCAAAAAAGAAGCAACGGTCGAAATCGCCATCCCAAGCCAACCCCAGATCGCAGCCGTTTTCCAGCAAGGATAGCCGTGTCAGGTCACGATTTTCCGGCAGCAACGGGTTAGGTACACCGTTCGGAAAATTGCCATCGGGTTCAGCATTGATCATCACCCATTCGAAAGGCAGCCTCGAAACCAATTGTTGCAATACCGGCCCAGCTGCGCCATTGCCCGGGTCGGCCAGTATTTTCAATGGCTTCAGATTGTCGACATTGACGTAAGAAAGCAGATGCTCGATGTAGCGAGACTTATCCAATTCGTATTGAATCTTGCCGGGAGTTGTCGCCAACGCTCCCAGATCCCCTGCTTCCACACGGTCGCGTATGGCATGGAGACCGGTATCACCACTGATCGGCCGAGATTGCGCCTTTACCAGCTTCATCCCGTTGTAGCCCTTGGGATTGTGGCTTGCAGTGATCATCACGCCGCCGTCAGCTCCAAACGCACTGGTGGCAAAGTAGACTTCCTCGGTGCCGCACAACCCTATATCGATGACATTCGCGCCTGCCTCAAGCAACCCACGAGTCATCGCCTCTGCCAGCATTGGGCTTTCGAGGCGCATATCCCGGCCCAGCACAACATTCCTGGCCTGCAATTCGGCAACCAAGGCTCGACCAATCCGGTAGGCAACTTCTTCATTGAGATCGGACGGAACCTGGCCACGAATGTCATAGGCTTTGAAACATTGGGTTTTGATAGGGGTGTTCATACCGCTCTCTTACTGAGGTATATGAAGTGATGCCGCACCGCGAGTCACACGTCTGCGACAGACGGAAGTATCAGCCTAGATAAAAAGCAAAAAAGCCCGGTCGGCGAGTACCTCACCGACCTGGCTTGAGCAAGGCCCTGTTACTTGTCGGCGCGACCGTAGTTATCATCGAAGCGCACGATATCGTCCTCGCCGAGATAATCACCACTTTGCACTTCAATCAGCACCAGGTCTATGACCCCCGGGTTCATCAATCGATGCTGGTGGCCCGCACGGATAAATGTCGACTCATTGGTGTTCAACATCAGCTCCTGCTTGTCGTTGATGACCACAGCCATGCCACTGACGACGATCCAGTGTTCGCTTCGGTGATGATGCATTTGCAGGGACAGCGACGCCTTCGGCTTCACCACAATGCGCTTGATTTTGAAACGATCGCCGTTTTCAAGCGTTGTGTAAGTACCCCACGGGCGATGCACGGTGCGGTGCAGCAGGTGAACCGTATGACTGCAAGCTTTGAGCTGATTGACTATGTGTTTTACGTCTTGAGCGTGATCTTTGTGGGCAATCATCACTGCGTCAGGTGTATCAATCACTAGCAGATCTTCAACACCCACCAGTGCCGTCAGGCGGCCTTCACTGTTCACATAGTTGTTGCGCGACCCGTGAGACAGCACTTCCCCCTCAAAACGGTTGCCATTCTCATCAGGTTCAGTCAACTCACTGACGGCATTCCACGAGCCTATGTCACTCCAACCGATATCGCATGGAATGGTCGCGACCTTGGACGAACGCTCCATCAGCGCGTAGTCGATGGAAATATCCGGCACTTCGGCGAATGCTTCAGCGTTGAGCGCGAGGCAGCGATACTTGGAAGACGACGTAAGACGCGATTGCTCGATGGTCTTGATGACAGCGGCCACGACGTCCGGTGCATGCTCGCGGAGTTCTTCGAGAACTGTGCCGACCCGAAAACAGAACATACCGGAATTCCAGTAATAATTACCTGCGCTGACATAGGCTTGGGCTGTATCCAGATCAGGCTTTTCGACGAAGCGGGCTACCTTCAATCCGCCCTTCAAGGGTGCAGCTTTCTGCGCCTCTATGTAGCCGAATCCGGTTTCGGGATACGTCGGCTGAATGCCGAATGTGACCAGCCATCCTTCGGCGGCGAGCGCCATGGCGTTAGTCACGGCAGCAGCAAAAGCTTTTTCATCTTTGATCAGATGATCTGCAGCCAATACCAGCATCTGGGCATCAGGGCCGTGGGAGGCTTCCAGTTGTAGCGCGGCAGCAGCAACGGCGGCTGCTGTATTGCGGCCGAATGGTTCCAGAATGAAACCTTGCGCAAGCTTGGCTTTATTGACTGCGCCGTATTCGTCTTCGGTTTTGAACAAGAGCTCCCGGTTGGTCACCGTGAGAATCTCTACCACGCTTTCCAGGCGCGATGCGCGCAGAAAAGTTTTCTGAATGAGATTCTGGCCATCTGGCAAGTCCATGAACGGCTTGGGGTGAGCCTCTCGAGAAACAGGCCACAAACGGCTACCCACTCCACCAGACAAAATTACGGGAATCAGTTCCATGCTCTAGGTCCTTAATCCCCTCCTCTGGCAGATGCGACCAGCAAGCGGGGCTCAGTTATGTTTCCAGTCATTCCTGCATCGTAATCAATGCAAGCTATTGCTTGAAGCGATTGCAGTTGGGGCTGCTCAACGTTGATACAATCCTGTCGGGCCTCCTGATGCACTTCGCCTGCACGAACCTCCCTGGCACCGGCTCTCGGATATTCACACCGTTTCAAGCAACTCAATTGAGAATCAGCTGTGTATCCAACAGGCCTAACAATTCTGTCGACCATTCTACAGCTAGTACTGACGATTAATAACTCACGGGCCGACCGGAGACGAAAAAATCATTTGAAAACAAATAAATGGCGTTGTTATCTGCCATCAAAATAACATCAACCCTCAACACCGATGAAATATCAGCGCGGATGGGATTCCAGAAGCTTTTCCAGATACTGACCGTAACCAGTCTTGCCAAGACGCTCAGCCTGGGCCAGCAACTCGGCGGCTGAAATCCATCCTTTGTTGTAGGCAATTTCTTCAAGACACGCGACTTTCAGTCCTTGGCGCTTCTCGATTGTGTGTACGAAGTGGCTCGCCTCAAGCAAAGAATCGTGGGTTCCTGTATCCAACCAAGCAAACCCGCGCCGGAGCATCTCGACCTTGAGCGACTTTTGCTCGAGGTAGACGCGGTTGATATCAGTAATTTCCAGCTCGCCTCGCGCCGAAGGTTTGATGTTCTTCGCGATCTCGACAACCTGATTGTCATAGAAGTACAAGCCAGTCACTGCATAGTTGGACTTGGGGTGCTGCGGCTTCTCTTCAATACTCAAGACTTGACCTGTTGCATCAAACTCCACGACACCAAAGCGTTCCGGATCTGAGACGTGATAGCCAAAAATGGTCGCCCCATGTACCTGATCACCAGCCGAGCGAAGGTGCTCGGTAATTTGGCCGTAGAAGATGTTATCTCCTAGAATCAAGCAGCACGGGTCATCACCAATGAATTCTTCACCGATGATGAAAGCTTGCGCCAAGCCATCTGGGCTTGGTTGTTCGGCATAGCTGAGCTTGATACCGTAAAGGCTGCCATCGCCCAGCAACTTGCGGAAATTCGGTATGTCTTCCGGCGTGGAGATAATCAAGATTTCCCGGATGCCGGCGAGCATCAGCACAGACAGAGGATAGAAAATCATTGGTTTGTCGTAGATAGGCAACATTTGCTTAGACACACCAAGAGTCAGCGGGTGCAAACGCGTGCCCGAACCACCAGCGAGGATGATGCCTTTACGATTGATCGTGCTCATTTATTAAGAACTTCCCTAAGCATTCGATTTACACCATTTTGCCAATCCGGCAAGTGTAGAGAAAAATTCTCGCGCAGCTTCTAGTATTCAAACGCAAATTCAGAGGACGACGAGCGGGCGCAGGATAGGTAGCCGATTCTACTGGACTAATCGTTTTTACGGCGAGCTGCCGCCGCTTGCCTGAGCGAAACCGATCGCATAGCTGGCGTAACCATGCAAAAGACACCTTGCCACTTACAGCGAGGGAAGACCATCGGTGACGCGCCGATCCACGGCAATCAATTCACCAAGCGGAGGCAGCGAGCGTTGCAGCTCCCACCCCAACTGACCGTTCTTTCCAAGTAGCAGGATTTTCATGCGTTGTTTGAGCGACCTGCGTAGTTCTGATCGATCCATTGTTGGTAGCTACCACTTTTCACATGCTCAACCCACTCAGCATTTTCTAAATACCATTCGACGGTTTTGCGAATTCCGGTCTCGAAGGTTTCCTCCGGCACCCAGCCAAGCTCACGCTGGATTTTACTGGCGTCGATCGCGTAGCGCTGGTCGTGCCCAGGGCGATCCTGAACGTAGGTGATAAGGTTGGCATGTGGCCGATGTGCCGAGTCCGGACGAAGCTCGTCGAGCAGCGCACAGAGAGTACGCACCACTTCTATGTTTTGCTTTTCGTTATGGCCGCCAATGTTGTATGTCTCGCCCACTACGCCGTCGGTTACCACTTTGTAAAGGGCGCGGGCGTGATCTTCAACGTAGAGCCAGTCGCGAACCTGGTTGCCCTTACCGTAGACCGGCAATGGTTTGCCCTCTAGCGCATTGAGAATGATCAACGGGATCAGTTTCTCGGGAAAGTGGCAAGGGCCATAGTTGTTCGAGCAATTCGTTACCAGTACGGGTAGGCCGTAGGTACGGCTCCAGGCACGAACCAGATGGTCGGAACTAGCCTTGCTGGCTGAATATGGCGAACTCGGCTGATAGGGGGTGTTTTCGGTAAAGAGATCTTCTGGGCCATCAAGGTCACCATAGACTTCATCTGTCGAAATATGGTGAAAGCGAAAGTTGGCCTTGCGTACATCATCCAACCCAGTCCAATAACGGCGCGCCGCTTCGAGCAACGTATAAGTACCGATAATATTGGTCTGGATGAATTCAGATGGGCCAGAGATCGAGCGATCAACATGCGACTCAGCAGCCAGATGCATGATCGCGTCCGGCTGATGCTCGTGCAGGATTCGATTAATCTGATCCCGATCGCAGATGTCGACATGCTCAAAGGCGTAACGCGGGCTCTGACCAACTTGAGACAGTGACTCAAGGTTGCCAGCATAAGTCAGCTTATCGACGTTAACGACAGAGTCATTGGTGCTGGAAATGATATGACGAATGACCGCCGAGCCAATAAACCCGGCGCCACCGGTAACAAGAATTTTCACGCGAAACCATACCCTTGAGTTGCAGACAGCCGTCAAGTCGCGCACTGCCTGATCCATGAATGCAATACCCATCAAACCAGCCGAGACCTCTGACGAAAAAGCCTTAACTGTTATGGGAATATGCCACTATCGGAGAAGCGCAACATTTTACAGCTTAATGACGGTTTTACTATTGGATATGGACAAGCAGTAATTGACGTTTAATTGTCACTTGCAGTGCCGCAATCAAACGAGCCGTCTGCGCGACGCTCTGGAGACACGACCCAAAATCCAGCTAATGACCGGCCCAATCACCATGCCGATCAGCAGCGCCAACACTATGACCAACGAAACGGGTAACTGCGGCCCCGCCCAGCCAAGGAATAGCAGGGAAACCGATTGCTGATTCTCGAGGACAAACGCCAGGATCGCCAACACCAACAGCAGAATGAACACCGCGAGCAATATACGCTTGAGGTTACGCATCAGCAGCTCCTTGAATCACAGAGACTGTCAAAGGCCTTCTTCCTCTTCCTCATTCACGCGATCTCGCAGCTCCTTCCCCGGCTTGAAATGCGGAACAAACTTGCCATCCAGGCTAACCGACTGACCAGTCTTCGGATTGCGACCTACCCGCGGCGCGCGGTAGTGCAAGGAGAAGCTGCCGAACCCGCGGATCTCGATCCGATCACCGGTGGCCAGGCATTGGGACATTTGTTCGAGCATGGTCTTGATGGCCAGCTCCACATCCTTGGATGAGAGCAGCCCTTGATGGGTGACAATTCGTTCGATCAACTCCGACTTCGTCATATTTTTCCCTTCTTTTTCAAGCAGCTAGGAAAATCGCTCCAAAGGTTTTAGCACGCCCGCGTGAATTTGAACAGCCCGAGTTTTGACATATCTTCCAGCAGAAGAAGGTGGCGGTTCTGAGGTCACTACGCCGATCCTGATTGGCGACGTTACCTGCAGATGACCAGCATGGTTCGTGTCAGGTAGCCTGCCGGATTGAAGCCGAACGGGAATTCATCTTCTTCCTTTGCATCGTCTGACCGGGTGACGACTTTATAGCCAGCGCCCTTGCACTCCTTGGCTGCGCGCTTTTGGCATTTTTCCCAGCCCGAGCCCAATCCCGAACAATCAACCTCAATGCCGCTGACACCTCGTACCGCATGGGTCTTGGCATTAGTGGTACAGCCCGCCAGTGTCAGTAAAGCTATTGCGACGATGAGCTTGTTCATTCACTTCCTTATGCCAGGCATGCTGCCCTGGCTTGGTTCGCTTGAGCGTAAGACTAGCTGCAAATAAGCGGTTGATCCTGTTAAAGAAAGAGACAGTTTTGCGGGGGTGTTGGTTTCGTGGGTTTGCTGATCGTGCGCGCATGTTGGAAGGATCGCAGCCTTCGGCAGCGCCTACGGGGGAGAAGCTACAAATTCCGGGCATAAAAAAGGGCGACCGAAGTCGCCCTTTTTTACAGAAAGTCAGAACTTAGTTCTGTTTTTCCATTTGTGCACGCAACAGGTCGCCCAGAGTGGTAGGACCAGCAGCCATGTCAGCAGCAGGCTTGTCTTTCAAGCTCTGGATTGCTTCTTTCTCTTCAGCATCGTCTTTCGACTTGATCGAGAGCTGGATTACGCGGCTCTTGCGATCAACACTGATGATCTTGGCTTCTACTTCCTGGCCTTCTTTCAGAACGTTGCGCGCGTCTTCAACGCGGTCACGGCTGATTTCGGAGGCTTTCAGAGTCGCTTCGATATCGTCGGCCAGGGTGATGATGGCGCCTTTAGCGTCAACTTCTTTCACGATGCCCTTAACGATTGCGCCTTTGTCGTTCTCTTGAACGTACTCGGAGAACGGATCGCTTTCCAGTTGCTTGATGCCCAGGGAGATGCGCTCACGCTCTGGGTCAACCGACAGGATAACAGTGTCCAGCTCGTCGCCCTTCTTGAAACGGCGTACGGCTTCTTCGCCCACTTCGTTCCAGGAGATGTCGGACAGGTGAACCAGACCGTCGATGCCGCCGTCCAGACCAATGAAGATACCGAAATCGGTGATCGACTTGATGGTGCCGGAGATTTTATCGCCCTTGTTGAACTGGCCAGAGAAATCTTCCCATGGGTTAGATTTGCACTGCTTGATGCCCAGGGAGATACGACGACGCTCTTCGTCGATGTCCAGAACCATAACTTCCACTTCGTCGCCGACTTGTACGACTTTCGAAGGGTGGATGTTCTTGTTGGTCCAGTCCATTTCGGAAACGTGTACCAGACCTTCAACGCCTTCTTCCAGCTCAGCGAAGCAGCCGTAGTCGGTCAGGTTGGTTACACGAGCGGTAACGCGAGTGCTTTCTGGGTAACGGGCTTTGATAGCAACCCATGGATCTTCGCCCAGTTGCTTCAGGCCCAGGGAAACACGATTGCGCTCGCGATCGTACTTCAGAACCTTGACATCGATCTCGTCGCCAACGTTGACGATTTCGGAAGGATGCTTGATGCGCTTCCAAGCCATGTCGGTAATGTGCAGCAGGCCATCGACGCCACCCAGATCGACGAATGCGCCGTAATCGGTGAGGTTCTTGACGATACCTTTGACTTGTTGGCCTTCCTGCAGGGATTCCAGCAGAGCTTCGCGCTCGGCGGAGTTCTCGGCTTCCAGGACGCTGCGACGGGAAACGACAACGTTGTTGCGCTTCTGGTCCAGCTTGATGACCTTGAATTCCAGCTCTTTGCCTTCCAGGTGCGTGGTGTCGCGCACTGGACGGACGTCAACCAGAGAACCTGGCAGGAACGCACGGATGCCGTTAACGTCGACAGTGAAGCCGCCTTTAACCTTACCGTTGATAACGCCCTTGACCACTTCTTCGGCTGCGAAGGCTGCTTCCAGAACAATCCAGCATTCAGCGCGCTTGGCTTTTTCACGGGACAGCTTGGTTTCACCAAAGCCGTCTTCAACCGAGTCCAGCGCAACGTGAACTTCGTCACCGACGTTGATAGTCAGGTCGCCAGCGTCGTTGTAGAACTGCTCAAGCGGGATGAGTGCTTCAGACTTCAGGCCAGCGTGAACGGTTACCCAGCGAGCTTGGTAATCGATATCAACGATAACACCGGTGATGATGGAGCCTGCCTGAAGGTTCAGGGTTTTTAGGCTTTCTTCAAAGAGTTCCGCAAAGCTTTCGCTCATTTTAATTCCTGTTGATGAGGGCGAAGAATACGCCCATCTCCACACCCCAGACGGTGTGGGTTAGTTTCATTTAGAAGAAGCGCCCCAGGACTATGACTGGTCCCCTGCGGCCTTCTTGGTCACCCGGCAATATCGCGAATGGCGATCTCGCTCATGATGCGTTCCAGCACCTGATCGATGGACAATTCCGTGGAATCCAGCTGTATGGCGTCAGCCGCCGGCTTGAGCGGGGCTACCGCTCGCTGGGTGTCACGCTCATCGCGTGCACGTATCTCATCTAGCAGACTCGACAGACTAACACCATCGACTTTGCCCTTCAACTGCAAGTATCGACGGCGCGCACGCTCCTCGGCACTGGCGGTCAGGAAAATCTTCAGCGGCGCGTCCGGAAAAACCACCGTTCCCATGTCCCGGCCATCGGCCACCAGACCCGGCGCTTCCTGGAATGCACGCTGGCGCTGCAGCAGCGCCTCGCGCACGGCGGGCAATGCAGCCACTTGTGAGGCACCGGAGCCGACGCTTTCCGTGCGGATCACATCGCTGACTTCGTCGCCTTCCAGGATGATGCGTTGCAGCTGACCTTCGGTCGCCGCGATGAACTGCACATCCAGATGAGCGGCAAGTTTTTTCAGCAATTCTTCGTTGGTCAGGTCAACGCCGTGGTTATGCGCGGCGAATGCCAACAGCCGATAAAGTGCACCGGAATCCAGCAGGTTCCAGCCCAGACGCTTGGCCAGGATCCCGGCGACCGTACCTTTGCCGGAGCCGCTTGGCCCATCGATGGTGATGACCGGTGCAATTTTGATCACGACTGAGCCTCTTGGGCAACGCGGATACCGACCTGTGCGCACAACGCCAGGAAATTCGGGAACGATGTCGCGACGTTGGCGCAATCATGGATGCGGATCGGTGCAGTAGCGCGCAGCGATGCAACGCTGAATGCCATGGCAATCCGGTGATCGCCGTGACCATGCACTTCGCCGCCGCCGATCGAGCCGCCATCGATAATGATGCCGTCCGGGGTTGGCTCGCA
This sequence comes from Pseudomonas sp. Sample_16, assembly GCF_004307665.1. Classification (NCBI taxonomy): domain Bacteria; kingdom Pseudomonadati; phylum Pseudomonadota; class Gammaproteobacteria; order Pseudomonadales; family Pseudomonadaceae; genus Pseudomonas; species Pseudomonas sp. Sample_16. The sequence goes on along the minus strand of NZ_RCOB01000210.1, from coordinate 9,799 downwards.
CTTGACGCCCAGCGCCAGCAGGCCATCGGCCATGACCTGAATACGGTCCGACTCCTTGACCCGCAGCTCTTCGGCGCCGGTCAGCACAGTACGGCCTTCGGCGCAGGCAGCTGCCACGAACAGGACCGGGAATTCGTCGATAGCCAACGGAACCAACTCTTCAGGAATCTCGATACCCTTGAGTTTAGCCGCCCGTACGCGCAAATCCGCTACCGGCTCGCCACCCACTTCACGCTGGTTTTCCAGGGTGATGTCGGCGCCCATCAGGCGCAGGATGTCGATCACACCGGTACGGGTCGGGTTGATGCCGACATGCTCCAGTACCAGGTCTGAACCTTCAGCGATCGAAGCGGCCACCAGGAAGAACGCCGACGACGAGATGTCGCCCGGTACTTCAATGTGGGTCGCGGTCAGCTTGCTGCCGGATTCGACGGAGGCGGTCGCGCCATTGACGGTGACCGGGTAGCCGAAGCCGCGCAACATGCGTTCGGTGTGATCGCGGGTCGGTGCCGGTTCGGTGACGGTGGTCTTGCCTTCGGCATACAGACCCGCCAGCAGCAGGCAGGATTTCACCTGGGCACTGGCCATTGGCATGGTGTACGTCAGGCCCTTGAGCTTGTTGCCACCACGGATGACCATCGGCGGACGGCCTTCAGCGGCGGTTTCGATCACGGCGCCCATTTCGCGCAGCGGATTGGCCACGCGATTCATCGGGCGCTTGGACAGCGAAGCGTCGCCGGTCAGGGTGCTGTCGAAATCCTGTGCGGCCAGCAGACCGGACAGCAGGCGCATCGAAGTACCGGAATTGCCCAGGTAGATCGGGCCAGGCGCGGGTTTCAGGCCATGCAGGCCGACACCGTGAATGGTCACGCGACCGTGGTGCGGGCCCTCGATGACCACGCCCATGTCACGGAACGCCTGCAAGGTCGCCAGGGCGTCTTCGCCCTCGAGGAAGCCTTCGACTTCGGTGACGCCTTCGGCCAGGGAGCCGAGCATGATCGAACGGTGGGAAATCGATTTGTCACCTGGTACGCGAATCCGACCGGACAGGCGGCCACCAGGTTGAGCCAGGAAAATCAGATCGTTGGAATTCATAGCGTCCACATAGGCCCGACGGGCCAGGATTTTACTGAAATGCTCGCGGGCAACCCGGGCGCGAGTGAAAACGCCCAATAATTGGTGCCCATCCCCTGCATCGACCGCGTCGCGCAAGGCGTCGAGGTCGCTGCGAAATGTATCGAGTGTGCGCAGGACAGCTTCGCGGTTGGCGAGGAAGATGTCGTGCCACATGACCGGGTCGCTTCCGGCGATTCTCGTGAAATCGCGGAAACCGCCCGCAGCGTAACGGAAGATCTCAAGATTTTCATTGCGCTTGGCCAACGAATCGACCAAACCGAAGGCCAGCAGGTGCGGCAGGTGGCTGGTCGCGGCCAGGACTTCGTCGTGGCGCTCGACCTGCATGTGCTCGACATCGGCGCCCAATTCGCGCCACAGTCGATCGACCACGGCCAAAGCTTGCGGATCGGTCTGCTCCAGCGGCGTCAGGATCACCTTGTGGCGACGGAACAGCTCAGCATTGGAGGCTTCCACCCCGCTCTGCTCGGAACCAGCGATCGGATGTCCCGGCACGAAGCGCGACGGCATGCCGCCGAACGCCTCAGTGGCGGCACGTACGACGTTGCCTTTGGCGCTGCCGACATCGGTCAGAACCGCTTGCCCCAAGTCCATGCTGGCCAAACGGCCAAGCATTTTCTCCATGGCGAGGATCGGGATGGCGAGCTGGATCACGTCGGCACCCTGGCAGGCAACGGCCAGGTCTTCTTCGCAGCGATCCACCACACCCAGTTCAACCGCCAGCTTGCGCGACTGCGGATCGAGATCGACCCCGACCACTTCGCGGCACACGCCACTTTCGCGCAAACCCTTGGCAAATGAACCGCCGATCAACCCCAGACCGACCACCACCAGGCGCCCGATCATAGGTTCAGCAGATTGCAGTGCAGTGACATCAACCACGAGCCAGAACCTTGGTCAGCGCCTCAAGGAAGCGGCTGTTTTCTGCCGGTAGACCGATGGTCACGCGCAAGTGGTTCGGCATGCCGTAGTTGGCCACCGGACGCACGATCACGCCTTCGCGTAGCAAGCCCTGGAACACCGGGGCCGCGACTTGACCGAGATCGACGCAAATGAAGTTGCCTTTGGAAGGAATCCAGCTCAGCCCCAGCTCCCGGAAACCCGCTTCCAGTTGCTGCATGCCGGCTTCGTTCAGGCGGCGGCTTTCAGCCAGGTAGTCCTGGTCTTTCAACGCCGCGCAAGCCGCGGCCAGAGCCAGGCTGTTGACGTTGAATGGCTGGCGCACACGGTTCAGCACATCGGCCACCACGGCGCTGGACAAACCATAACCGACGCGCAGCGATGCAAGGCCGTAGGCCTTGGAGAACGTACGTGAGACCAGCAGGTTCGGATAAGCCGCGAGGAAATCCAGACCGTCCGGCAGGTCGCTGCCCTCGGCGTATTCGATGTAGGCCTCGTCCAGCACGACCAATACGTGCTCCGGGACATCCTGCAGGAATTCGTCCAGCGCCTCGGCGTCGAACCAGGTGCCGGTCGGGTTGTTCGGGTTGGCGATGAACACCACGCGGGTGTTGGCATCGATGGCCGCCAGCATGGCCGGCAGGTCATGCCCCCATTCCTTGGCCGGAACGACCTTGGCCTGGGCACCCACTGCCTGAGTGGCAATCGGGTAGACCGCGAACGCGTGCTCGCTGAACACGGCGTTGAGGCCCGGCGCCAGGTAGGCGCGCGCCACCAGCTCAAGAATGTCGTTGGAACCGTTGCCCAGCGTCACCTGATTCAGCTCGACGCGGCATTGCTCGGCCAGCAGGGACTTGAGCGCAAAACCGTTGCCGTCCGGATAACGGGTCAGCTCGGCCAGCGCATCACGGATGGCTGCCAACGCCTTGGGGCTCGCGCCCAGCGGGTTTTCATTGCTCGCCAGTTTGACGATGCTGGCCGGATCGAGGTCCAGCTCGCGCGCCAGTTCGTCCACGGGTTTGCCCGGAACATAAGGCGAAAGTTGTTGCACGCCCGGCTGTGCCAGAGCGAGGAAATTGCCACTCATTGCTACCGCCCCTTAAAGAACTGCTTTCGGGTAGGAACCCAGCACTTTGAGTGCCACTGCTTCCTGACTGATCTTTTCCAGCACACCTTTTACCAGCGGATCGCGGTGGTGGCCGACAAAGTCGATGAAGAACACGTAGGTCCATTTACCGCTGCGCGACGGACGGGTCTCGATGCGCGTCAGATCGATGCCGTTATCGTGGAACGGCACCAGCAATTCATGCAGCGCGCCCGGCTTGTTGCTCATGGACACGATGATCGAGGTTTTGTCGTCGCCGGTCGGCGGCACTTCCTGATTACCGATCATGAGGAAGCGCGTGGAGTTGTCCGGACGGTCCTCGATCTTCTCGGCCAAACGGGTCAGCCCGTAGAGACCGGCCGCCATGTCGCCGGCAATCGCCGCCGAGTTCCACTCGCCCTTGACCCGCTTGGCCGCTTCGGCGTTGCTGGACACTGCCACGCGCTCGACATTCGGGTAATGGGCGTCCAGCCACTTGCGGCACTGGGCCAGGGACTGGGCGTGGGAGTAGATACGGCTGATGCTGTCGGTCTTGGTGTTTTCACCGACCAACAGGTGATGGTGAATGCGCAGCTCGACTTCACCGCAGATCACCATGTCGTGTTCGAGGAAGCTGTCGAGGGTGTGGTTGACCGCACCTTCGGTGGAGTTTTCCACCGGGACCACGCCAAAGTTCACCGCACCGGCCGCCACTTCACGGAACACTTCGTCGATCGCCGCCATCGGCTTGCTGATCACCGCATGGCCGAAGTGTTTCATCGCTGCCGCTTGGGTGAAGGTGCCTTCAGGGCCGAGGTAAGCCACTTTCAGTGGCTGCTCCAGCGCCAGGCACGACGACATGATTTCGCGGAACAGACGCGCCATCTCTTCGTTGCCCAGCGGCCCCTGGTTGCGTTCCATGACACGCTTGAGCACCTGAGCTTCGCGCTCGGGACGATAGAACACCGGCACTTCGCCTTCGGCCAGCGAGGCCATCTTTACTCGCGCGACTTCCTGGGCGCAGCGCGCGCGCTCACTGATCAGCTCCAGGACTTTTTCGTCCAGAGCATCAATGCGCAGGCGCAGTGCCTTGAGTTCTTGCTCAGACATCAGCCGTGTTCCTTCTCGAACTCTGCCATGTACGAAACCAGCGCGTTGATCGCGTTGATGTCGACGGCGTTATAGATGGAGGCACGCATGCCGCCCACGGAACGGTGCCCTTTGAGGTTCAGCAGGCCGCGTTCGTCGGCGCCGGCCAGGAACGGCTTGTCCAGGCGATCGTCAGCCAGGCGGAACGGCACGTTCATCCACGAGCGGTCCGAGTGATTGATCGGGTTGCTGTACAGACCGCTGGCATCAATGAAGTCGTAGAGCGTGCGCTTTTTCACTTCATTGAGCTTGCCGATGGCTTCGACACCGCCCTGCTCTTTCAGCCACTCGAACACCAGGCCGGACAAGTACCAGGCCAGGGTTGGCGGCGTGTTGTACATCGAGCCGTTATCGGCCGCGACCTTGTAGTTGAGCATGGTCGGGCACAGGGAACGGGCGTGACCCAGCAGGTCTTCGCGCACGATGTTGACGACGATGCCGCTCGGGCCGATGTTTTTCTGCGCGCCGGCGTAGATCATGCCGAAACGGGAAACATCTACCGGACGCGACAGGATGTCCGAGGACATGTCGGCCACCAGCGGAACATCACCGGTTTCCGGAATCCACTGGAATTCCAGGCCGCCGATGGTTTCGTTCGGTGCGTAGTGAACGTAGGCCGCGTCTTTCGACAGCTTCCATTCGTTCTGGCCGGGAATGGCGAAGTAATCGTAAGGCTTGGCGGTCGCGGCGACGTTGACGTGACCATAGCGCGAAGCTTCTTCGATGGCTTTCTGCGACCAGATACCGGTGTCGATATAATCGGCAGAGCCGTTTTCCGGCAACAGGTTCAGCGGAATCTGCGCAAATTGCTGGCTGGCGCCGCCTTGCAGGAACAGCACTTTATAGTTCGAGGGGATATTCAGCAGATCACGCAGATCCTGCTCTGCCTTGGTGGCAATGGACACGAACTCATCGCTGCGATGGCTCATTTCCATGACCGACAGGCCCTTGCCGTGCCAATCGAGAAGTTCACCCTGGGCGCGCTTCAGGACAGCTTCGGGAAGCGCCGCAGGACCGGCACAGAAGTTATAGGCTCTCTTGCTCACATCCAATCTCGCTCTGATCTGGTGGTCACTTGAATCTTTTGGTCTGCGAATGATCGTTCCCACGCTCTGCGCGGGAATGCCGCTGGGGACGCTCCGCGTCCCATGACGCAGAGCGTCATGGGATGCATTCCCACGCAGAGCGTGGGAACGATCATTACGCGGAGCGTGGGAACGATCATTCGCAGTGTTGCAGATTTTCATACCGGACAAACAACAAGGGGGCGAATTCTCATCCGCCCCCTGTTTACCCGCTTATTCCTGTGGTTCTTCGTCAGCGGCGGCGTCGAGCTGCTGGTCTTCGGCGACATCATTGATTACGACGTCACCTTCGAACACTGCACCCTCTTCACCTTCCAGCTCTTCGCCCTCGACTTCCGAAGGCTCCTGAACCCGTTCCAGGCCGACCAGTGTTTCGTCATTGGCCAGTTTGATCAGGGTCACGCCCTGAGTGTTACGGCCCAGGCTGGAGACTTCGTCGACGCGAGTACGCACCAGCGTGCCCTGGTCGGAAATCAGCATGATTTCCTCGCCATCGAGCACCTGCACCGCGCCGACCAGACGGCCGTTACGCTCGTTGCTGACCATGGCGATAACGCCCTGACCGCCACGCTTGTATTCAGGGAACTCGGTGATCGCGGTGCGCTTGCCATAACCACGCGCCGAAGCGGTGAGGATCTGGCTGCCTTCTTCCGGGATCAGCATGGAAATCAGCTTCTGGCCTTCCGGCAGACGCATGCCGCGCACACCGCGGGCGGTACGGCCCATGGCGCGAACGTCGGATTCCTTGAAGCGCGTCACTTTGCCGCCGTCGGAGAACAGCATGACTTCGCGCTCGCCATCGGTGATGGCGGCGCTGATCAATACGTCGCCTTCATCCAGTTCCAGGGCGATCAGGCCGACGCTGCGCTGACGGCTGAAGGATTCCAGCGGGGTCTTCTTCACGGTGCCGTTGGCGGTGGCCATGAAGATGTAGTGGCCTTCGGTGTATTCCTCGACCGGCAGCATGGTGGTGATGTATTCACCGTCATCCAGCGGCAGCAGGTTGACCAGCGGACGACCACGGGCGGCGCGGGATGCTTCTGGGATTTCGTAGGTTTTCAGCCAGTACACCTTGCCCTTGCTGGAGAACAGCAGCAGCGTGGTGTGACTGTTGGCAACCAGCAGGTGAGCGATGTAGTCCTCATCCTTGACGCCAGTCGCCGACTTGCCTTTACCGCCACGACGCTGGGCCTGGTACGCAGCCAATGGCTGGGTCTTGGCGTAGCCACCGTGGGAAATGGTCACGACGCGATCTTCTTCCGGGATCATGTCACCCAGGGTCAGGTCGAGACGTGCATCGAGAATCTCGGTGCGGCGCACGTCGCCGTATTCGGCACGGATCACTTCCAGCTCTTCGCGGATCACTTCCATCAGACGCGTGGCGCTGTTGAGGATGCGGATCAGCTCGCCGATCTGGTTGAGGATCTCTTGGTACTCGGCCAGCAGCTTCTCGTGTTCCAGACCGGTCAGACGGTGCAGACGCAGTTCCAGAATGGCTTGCGCCTGTTCTGGCGAGAGGAAGTACTTGCCTTCGCGCAGGCCGTATTGCGGATCGAGGTTTTCCGGACGGCACGAATCGGCGCCGGCACGCTCGACCATCGCCACTACCGCCGAGGATTCCCAAGGGGTGCTGACCAGCGCTTCCTTGGCTTCCGACGGCGTTGGCGAAGCCTTGATCAGGGCGATGACCGGGTCGATGTTCGACAGGGCGACCGCTTGACCTTCGAGAATGTGACCACGTTCGCGCGCCTTGCGCAGTTCGAACACGGTACGGCGGGTCACCACTTCGCGACGGTGACGAACGAAGGCTTCCAGCAGGTCCTTGAGGTTGAGGATCCGCGGACGGCCGTCGATCAGCGCGACGATGTTGATACCGAACACCGCTTGCAGCTGGGTCTGGGCGTAGAGGTTGTTGAGGATGACCTCAGGCACTTCGCCGCGACGCAACTCGATCACGACGCGCATACCGTCCTTGTCGGACTCGTCGCGCAGTTCGGTGATGCCTTCAAGCTTCTTCTCTTTTACCAGCTCGGCGATCTTCTCGATCAGACGCGCCTTGTTCAGCTGGTAAGGGAGTTCGGTGATGACGATCTGTTGGCGGCCACCGACCTTGTCGATGTCTTCGATCATCGAACGGGCACGCATGTAAATGCGCCCGCGACCGGTGCGGTAGGCTTCGATGATGCCGGCGCGACCGTTGATGATCGCCGCGGTCGGGAAGTCCGGACCGGGGATGTATTGCATCAGCTCGTCGACGGTCAGCTCAGGGTTGTCGATGAGCGCCAGGCAACCGTCGATGACTTCACCGAGGTTGTGTGGCGGGATGTTGGTCGCCATGCCCACGGCGATACCGCTGGAGCCGTTGACCAACAGGTTGGGAATACGGGTCGGCATGACCGCCGGGATCATTTCGGTGCCGTCGTAGTTCGGCACCCAGTCCACGGTTTCCTTGTGCAGGTCAGCCAGCAGCTCGTGTGCCAGCTTGGTCATGCGCACTTCGGTGTATCGCATGGCCGCGGCGTTGTCGCCGTCCACCGAACCGAAGTTGCCCTGGCCGTCTACCAGCAGGTAGCGCAGGGAGAATGGCTGCGCCATCCGAACGATGGTGTCGTACACCGCGGTATCACCGTGCGGGTGATACTTACCGATCACGTCACCGACAACACGGGCAGATTTCTTGTACGGCTTGTTGAAGTCGTTGCCCAGCTCGCTCATCGCGAACAGCACACGCCGGTGCACGGGCTTCAAGCCATCGCGCGCATCCGGCAGTGCCCGCCCGACAATTACGCTCATCGCGTAGTCGAGGTAGGACTGCTTCAGCTCGTCTTCGATATTGACCGGGAGGATTTCTTTGGCCAGTTCGCCCATGAGAAGCCTGATTCCTTTTTCTGGTGAAACTTCGTCATATCCATATGGGACCAACGAAGCTCGCCGCTGCCGGCTGAGTGCCATGCACCGACTTACGACAAATCAACGAGTTATGCCACGGATCTGCGCAGTAAAGGTCACCCCGCGGGGCAACCCTGGAAACCGCCGGATGTTATCACAAGAGCCGCCACGCACCTATCCCCCAGATGCGCATGGAGAGTAGTTAGTTGACCGGTGACAGGCTTGAAGGGGACGAGAGAGGCTTAGAGCTTCTTTGTATGCAGATTTGAGGCCTGGCTTGTGGTTGTTTATTGACTTTTAAGGCCCCATCGCTGGCAAGCCAGCTCCCACAGGATTAATGGCGGGCGCAAACCCTGTGGGAGCTGGCTTGCCAGCGATGGCGACCTTTCAGGCACAACAATCCTTTAATGCAGGCGCTTGCGGCACATCAGCTGCGCTATTTTCGCGGTATCCGGGCGTTCGACGATGCCTTTTTCAGTGACGATGGCGTCGATCAGATCCGCCGGGGTCACGTCGAATACCGGGTTGAACGCATCCACTCCCGCGCCGAGGCGCTTGCCGCCGACTTCCAGCAATTCGCGACCGTCACGCTCTTCAAGCGGAATGTCATCACCACTGGCCAAATGCATGTCGATGGTCGAACTCGGCGCCACCACCATGAAGCGCACGCCGTGGTGCATGGCATTGACCGCCAGTTGATAAGTACCGATTTTGTTGGCCACGTCGCCGTTGGCGGTGATCCGGTCGGCGCCGACGATGACCCAGGTAGGCCCCTTGGTCTTCATGATGTGGGCCGCGGCGGAATCGACATTCAGGGTTACGGGAATGCCCTCGTTGGCCAGCTCCCACGCGGTCAACCGCGAACCTTGCAGCCAGGGACGGGTTTCGTCGACATACACACGCTCGACCATGCCTTCGATGAACGCACCGCGAATCACCCCCAGCGCGGTGCCGAAGCCGCCGGTGGCCAGCGCGCCGGTATTGCAGTGGGTCAGGATCGCCTGGGCATTGCCCTGGTGTTTGCGGATCAGGTCCACGCCCAGTTGCGCCATGGTCAGGTTGGCTTCGCGATCACTTTCGTGAATGGCGATCGCCTCGGCTTCCAGCGCAACCAGCGGGTCGGCATTTTCTTTCAGGCGATCAAGCCGATCGTGCATGCGGCCCAGTGCCCAGAACAGGTTTACGCCAGTGGGACGGGCGTCGGAGAGCAGTGCGAAATCCTCTTCCAGCGCCGCATACCAGTCGCCGCCTTCGGCAATCCGGGTGCGGGCCGCCAGCACAATGCCATAGGCGGCGCTGATGCCGATCGCCGGCGCACCGCGCACCACCCTGGTACGAATGGCTTCGGCCACGCCGGCCGCGCTGGTATAGGCGATCCAGGTTTCCTCGAACGGCAAAACACGCTGATCAAGCAGATAGAGGGCGCCATCACGCCAATCGATGGCTTTCACCTTCTCCGCAGCCAACAGTCGATCGCGCATCCCACACCCCGCACTCATGAACACAAAAGCCGCCGATTATAGCGATCCCCCCGCGAAGACGCTCGGGTATACTTCGC
>NZ_RCOB01000017.1:0-42878 GCF_004307665.1 Pseudomonas sp. Sample_16 | reverse complement strand
GGATGGTCTTGGCGTTGTCGACATGGGCGCCGGTGTTGAGGATGGCCAGGGCGCATTGGCGGAAGATGTTGTAGGTACTGCCGGATCCGGCTTCGCTCAGTTGCTGGACTTCCCGCTGGGAGAGTGTTTCCAGGCTGCCTTTCGGGCTGACCGAGGCGTTGATTACTTGTCGTTGGGTCATTCAATGATCCTTAAAACGATGTCATTCCCACAGAAACAACGAATGGCATCCGAATAGTGTGTATCCATGAAAGAAGATGGCACGAACTTCGTGGTCTCGCCATGTCCCCGTTTGACGATGAAAAGATGAAAAGGAGCCCCAGCATAGCTAAATCCCTCGCAGAGGCGATAATGCCCCGCAGTCTTTTTGACGCAGAATCTTTTTACCACCGAAGAAAAGGAATCCCGACGCCATGTTCGAAATCCAGCCGATGGACGCCCAAACCTACCGTCAACAGACACGGCGCAGCACGTTGATCATCGCCGTAGTCTTCGTGGCGCTGGCGATGGTGCTCTCGACGGCGGCGGTGGCGTTGTTCGGCGAACCTGGCGGCGACAACCTGCGGTTCAACATCGGCGGTGTGTTTGCCGCGGTGTTGCTGATGGCGGCACTGATGCGCAAAGTGTTCTGGACCCAGGAGTGGATGGCGCCCGCGGTCTATAGTTGGCAACTCAAGCGCAGCTTGATGAGCGTCACCAATTTCATGCACCACGTCACAGCCGCCGTGGAGGCGGGCGATCCGACGGCTATGAAACTGCTACGGTTCTATCATCTGGGCTTGAGCCAGATGCACGAGCTGGACGGCAATTCCAGCGACCATGGCGCATTGAATCGGGAGATGCAGCAACACGCGGCGCGGATGCAAGTGCTGGGCATTGATCCCGAGCAGCCGCGCCTGGATCCGGCGTGGCTGGAGGCAGTCAAGCGAACATCAGGCTAACCCCGATGGTGTGGCTATCCCGGGGAAGGCATAGTGGGAAGACATCGAGCAGGAAGCCTCGGTATTTCCAATAATCAAGGAGCGAGCGGCATGGGGCATCCGTCCATTTACGATCGTATCGAAAACAGCCGGCCTGGCATTGCCCGACTGAAGATTCGCTCCGCGGTGACGCTGCTGGTTGCGGTGTGCCTGTCGATGGTGGTGATTGTCATCTGGGAGGCCTGGAGCTCTCGCCAGTACCATCTGCGCGACAAGGAAGTGGCGATGTCCAACCTTGCGCAGACCCTGGCCTCGCAGGCGCGTTCGACGATCAAACAGGCGGATACGCTGCTGTTTACCTTGGTCGATCGCCTCGAAAATGATGGCTTCGATGCCGGCCGGATCAGTCGCTTGCAGCGCCTGCTCAGTGCCCAACGCAGTGAACTGAGTCAGATTCACGGCCTGTTCGTGTATGACGAAACCGGGCAATGGATTGCCAACTCAAACGGCGCGGAAGTGGGCGTGGCCAACAATTCCGACCGTGAATACTTCATTTACCATCGCGACCATCCCGATCGCGGCCCACACATCGGCCCATCGATCAAGAGCCGTTCCAGCGGTGAATGGATCCTGACCGTGTCGCGGCGGATCAACCATCCTGACGGCAGCTTCGCCGGCGTAGCGCTGGCAACCATTTATCTCAGTCACTTCCTGCAGCTGTACGACAGCATCGACATCGGCAGCAACGGTGTGATCAGCCTGATCGCCGACGATGCCAGCATTATCGTGCGCAGACCGTTCCATGACGCAGACATCGGTACCAGTCTGAGCAAGAGTCCGCTGTTCACCCAACTGCTGCCCGTCAGCAGTTCGGGAACGGCGACAATTACATCGGTCATCGACGGCGTCGAGCGAGTGACGGGCTATCGTCGGGTCGAAGGTTATCCGCTGATCGTCTTTACCGCGTTGAACAAAGACGAAGTGTTGACCAGCTGGCGCAAGGAGTCGCTGCTCAGCGCCGCCATCGTCTCGTTGCTGCTGGCATTTCTGGGAGTGCTGGGTTATCGCCTGATCAAGTTGATGAAACAGCAAAATCGCATCCAGGCCGAACTGCTTGGCGCTCAGGACAAGTTGCTGGAGGTCAATCGCAACCTGGAACTGTTGGCGCTGGAAGACGCGCTCACCGGGCTGGCCAACCGGCGTCAGTTCGATCTGTTCATTCAGGCCGAAGCCGGGCGTGCCCGACGCAACCAGACCGGTCTCGCGCTGCTGATGATCGATGTCGATTATTTCAAGGCTTTCAATGATCGCTACGGTCACTTGGCCGGCGACGAGTGCTTGCGCAAGATCAGTGCGATCATCGTCGATACCATCAAGCGTCCTGGTGATCTGGCGGCGCGTTTCGGTGGCGAAGAGTTTGCCGTGGTGTTGCCCGGGACCGATTACGTCGGGGCATTTCTGCTGGCGGAGAAAATCCGTGGCGCGGTGCTTGCCAGCGGCCTGGAGCACAGTGAGAGCCCTGAAGGCGTGGTGACGGTCAGTGTCGGAGTCTGTGGCTACGACGCGGTTTCCCAAAGCGCTACCGATGACTTGATCGGTGCTGCCGACAAGGCCTTGTATGTGGCCAAGGCCAGCGGCCGCAACATGAGCGTCATCGCCAATTGAAGTCCGGACCTGACGCTGTCTGCGCTTGCTCGCCACCGCCACCGCCACCGCCACCAGGCACGGTGGCTTCGGTGAAGCTCTTTCAAGCGAAACGCCGTTTGATCACCTGACTATAGACCAGCACGTTGACCAGCAGTACCAGACCCGCCAGCCCCAGTTGAATCGCCGGGGTCAGGCCGCTCGGATAAATCAGCGGCCACACATAATGCTCGATGAAACCGGCGCCATAACCGCTTTGCCCGGCGGCGTGGCGCATCAGGTTTTCCCAGCGCGTCAACGGGCAGGGCAGGTGGAACAACTCCACCGCGATACCCCACGCGACGCAAGGCAGGTGCCACCAGATCAGACGGCGCCACTTGAGCAGCAACAACCCGCCGAACAAGACGAACACAATGAACGCCAGGTGAAACAGCACCAATCCATCGGCGGCGATTCGGTAATGCATGTCGACTCTCGAAGGTGTCAGGCAATCGCTCTATGGTACTCGGGCGCAACAGGTTCGTAGCAATGCGCAAGATTGTTCGAGCCATCGGCCGCGACTGCTGGCAAAGTCGCATGTCTTTTCTTCTGGTTACAGAGCGTTATGTCCAAATCACACTTGCCGCGCAGTGCGTTTCTTCGCGGCGCCGCAGCGATCATGCCGTTGTCCCTGGCCACCGCGCCCTGGGGTTTGTTGGCTGGCTCCATGGCCATCGAAGCCAATCTCACGCCCCTGCAAGGGCAGGGGCTGTCGAGCATCGTATTTGCCGGCGCCGCGCAACTGGTGGCCATCGGGATGCTCAAGGGCGGTGCCGGGGTCTTTTCCATCCTGCTGACCACGCTGTTGCTGACTTCCCAGCATTTGCTGTACGGGATGAGCATGCGCTCGGTGATTTCGCCCTTGCCGGGTCGCTGGCGAGTGGGCTTGGGGTTCCTGCTCACCGACGAATTGTTTGCCTTGACCAGCCAGCACGACAAACAGCAGTTCGACCGCTGGTACGCCTTGGGTGTCGGCCTGACGTTCTACATTGCCTGGAACCTCTTCACCCTTGCCGGCATTGTGTTGGGCAGCAGCATTCCCGGTCTGGAACACATAGGGCTGGATTTCTCCATCGCCGCCACGTTCATTGCGTTGATCACCCCGGTGGTGCGCAATGTGCCGACCGTGGTCTGCGTGGCTGTTTCGCTGTTCTGCTCGGTGCTGTTCAGCTATTGGCAATGGGGCTCGGCATTGGTGCTGTCGGGACTGGCGGGCATGACCGCCGGGTTTATCTGCAACAAGTTTCAGGGAGCACGCACATGATGGTCTGGGCAGTGATCATCGGCATGGGCGTGCTGGTGTTTCTCAATCGTTACGTGTTTCTCGAACCGCGGCTGCCGGTGCGCCTGAGCAGTAATGCCCGGCAGTTTCTGGGCTTCGCCGTGCCCGGGATGTTGACCGCCATCTGTGGGCCGATTGTGTTCATGCCCGAGAAGCAACTGAACCTGCAATGGGACAACCCGTACCTGATCAGCTCATTGGTGGCGATCGGCCTGGTGCTCTACACCCGCAACACTTTGCTCAGCATGTTGTTGAGCATGGGCTTCTTCTTTTTGCTGCGCTGGTGGCTGTGAACCGGGCAAAGGAATGTGTTCTACGCTTAAAACTGACGAACAATCCCTTCAGGAAGAGAGGTGAACATGGCGAACGACCCCAAGCGTCCGGACCCGGACGACGACATGGATGAGCCGACAGAAGAGGAGCTTGAGCAACAGAGAAAATCGGAAAAGACCTGGAAGCATGACGACAGTCGCGAACTGTCGGATCGCGATATCGAAATCCCGTTGAAACCCTGACCGAAAGACGTCCCTGTAGAGCTGCTGCAAGCTGCTCTACAGGGACGGCACGAAATGAAAGAGACTCACTGAGTCTCTGCTAATACGAAGGTTGCAAGCGCGGGAATCAGGCGTCGTCCGACGGCATGAAGTCGGGATGAGCGGCCCGAAAACCCAATGTCTTGTCGATCCAGGCGTTCAGTTCGTTAACCATCACCGGGTGCTTGCCCGGGTAGCTCTTGAGGGTTGAACTCAGGACCTCGTTGATATTGGGAATTGAACGCAAGTTACGGGTCTGTATGTATTGCCCGATAAAACAGTCGAGTTGGTAGTGTTCTGTCTTTGTAAGATAAACACACGCCAGACCCACGACATGATTATTTGTAAAATCGTCGCGCAATTTAGTTCTCTGCAAGGCTTGAGTGTAAGGGGATTTCCTTAAGGGCTGACTCTCTGGTCAGCTGATGGCGTAGCTGGAAATACGGCGCGGATAGTAGCGGTAGCGACAAAAAATGTATGCAAAGCGACGCTCTGGTCAGACCAGCGGTAATACGCCAACTGCGATATTAGTTAATAGAAACAGTCAAGATGCAACTTGCATCTGTATTTTCCGTAATAACTAACGTTTATGCAGGCATCCTTGTTGTTATTGACAGGCTCAGGTCACTTCAGCGATTAAATCCGAGCCCTGGTTTCTGGTATTGCCAACCGCTTTGTCGACCTTGTGCCAGTTGAATACGTCACTGGGTTCACCTTGCAGAAGTACCATTTGCTCCGCGCGCTCCCGAGGTGTGGCCGGGTCCAGCCACTCCTGCGCCAGTTCTGCCGAAAACACCACCGGCCGACGGTCATGGATATCGAGCATGCCGCCGGCGCTGTCGGCGGTAATGATGACAAAGCCGTCGTCTTCTCTGGGCGGTGCGTCGCCCACCGGGAATTGACCGATGGCTGCACAGAAGATCGGCCCTCCATCACGTCGTCGAATCAGCCAGGGCTGCCGCGTGCCATCCCCGGCATCGACCCATTCGAACCAGTTGTCGACCGGGCAGATTGCGCGGTGAGGCCAGATCGCCCGGAAGAACGGGCCGTGGGCGACTTTCTCGACCCGCGCATTGATCGGCGCGGCCCGATCTTTGGCCCAGTGCGGGCGCCAACCCCAGCGCTGTGAATCGGCATGCAGGCCGTCATCCTCCCGATGCAGCAGCGCCAATTGGGTGGTGGGCGCCGCGTTGTAGCGCGCCAGAGGCTGATCGCCGACGTGATTGATCAGCGCGTCGGGAATGCTCAGCACCGCCACGAAATCGTGAATGCCCCGGTATTGCGACAAGCGTCCGCACATCGTTGAACCCTCCGGCAGGAGATTTCAGCTTAGTCGCCTCATTGCCTGGTTTGAGACAAAACTTCCAGGAGCGAGGCTTTTTGGCGAAGTACGCTGGCACAGTAAACGAGCCCCGGAACCAAACACTGTGTACCCTTATCCATCTTCGGCCCGCAGTATCCTGCGGGCCGAAGATGGATGAACGGGCGAAGGAATTTTGCCGTTTGACGTGTTGACCGCACGGGTCTGGCCAAAGGCAAAACATGAAACACTGGTTCAAGCTACTCATGACATGCACGATGGCCGTCAGTCTGCTGGGCTGTATCGCGGCTCCCATCGAAATGACCGCGCAAACCGAACAGCGGCTGCGTGCGCAACCACCGATTCGTTTCCTGCTGACCTTCGATGACGGTCCTTCCGCATCGAGCTTCTGGAACCCCACTGAAACCGTGCTCGACAGTCTGGCAGTCAATCCGCTGCAACCGGGCATCAAGGCGGTGTTCTTCGTGCAGACCCGGGCATCAAGGGCGGGCGGCAGCGAGATCGGCCGTGCAATCATGCACCGCGAACGCGATGCCGGGCACATCCTGGCCTTCCACACCGCCACGCCATCGCATACCAATCATCGCTCTCTGGATGCGCAGGAACTGGATCAAGCGCTCAACGACGGCAGTGCTGATATCGCCGCAATCACTGGTACGCCTCCCACGCTGGTTCGCCCGCCATTCTGGAGTTACGACAAGCGCACTTTCGCTGCCTACCAGCAGCATGGTTTGCATGTGTTGCTGACCGACCTGAGCGCCAATGACGGCAAGATCTGGGGCTTCAATGCCAGCCCGCGGCGCCGCTCGCACATGCTGCGTTCAATGTCTGAAGTACGCGAGCGCATCGCCCGTGGTGAACTGCCAGTGGTGGACGGGGTGATTCCGGTCGTGGTGACCTTCCATGACCTCAATCGCTACACCGCCCGGCATACCCGTGAATACCTGCAGATTTTGCTCGACAGCGCCCGGGCGACTGGCGTCAGGACCGCAAGCCAGCCGTTCTACGACGACACAGCGGCGCTGCAACGAGCGGCGATGGCGCGTACGTTGCGCGACAGTGCGCAGCCGGTTGAACTGCCGGGTGTCTGGAACTGGATCTGGAAGGACAATCCTCATTGAAGAATTTGTTCAAAATGAGAGGTATTTAACGCTTTTCGCTGGGGCAAAACGGGCAAAGCCGATCTATGCTCAGACGGATCCAACCCACTCAACTGTCGCCGAGGCACCGGCCATGGTTCCTATTTCAGTACTTTGCAACATAGTCGAGTCCGGTTTCGAACCGCTGACCTGCGAGTGCACGGAAACCCTGGGATTGTTGCGCATCGAGGTTTTCGAACCCATTTCCGGGGACGTCAAGTTGCTGATCGACGGCGTTTCGACCGAGCAACTGACCAGCGTGCGCGCCATCTCCGACCTGATTGGCGAGTTGCGAACCGAGATGAGCGCCGGGCGCCGGGCGTTTGCCGGCTGAGTTCAGCTTCGCGGCAGCAGTTCGTCAATCATCCGCAAGCAATGGCTCAACCCGGGCGACACATCACCCACCCGCCGACTGAGAATGATCGGCGAGGTTGCGTTGTCTTCCAGTAATGGCGTGAATCCGATGTCGTCGCGGTGCAGCAATTGCACCGAGGCCGGCACCAGCGTGACCCCGATCCCGGCCCCCACCAGACCGATCGCCGTTTGCAGCTCGTTGGTCCATTGCGCCACGTGGATGCTGACCCCGTAGGACTCGAACAACGCAATGACGTGATCGGCATAGCTGGGGCGCGGGTTGCCGGGGTAAAGCACGAAGGGTTCCCGGGCTAGGTCGCGCAGGCTGATGGGGCCAGCCAGCAATGGATGCCCGGCGGGCAGGGCGGCCACCAGGCGATCCTCGGTCAGCACAGTCTGTACGATGGCCGGGTCGTCGATGCGGATGCGCCCGAAGCCGATGTCGATGCGTCCGGATTTGAGGGCTTGCACCTGTTGCAGGGTGGTCATTTCCGAAAGCCCCAACTCCAGCTCCAGCGGCTCTCCACTGCGCAAACGGCGGATCAGTTCCGGGAGCACGCCGTAGAGCGTAGACGGCGCGAAACCAATGCCCAGCCAGGTTTTTTCCCCCAGTCCGATGCGACGGGTGTTGTCGCAAATCTTGTTCAGTTGCTCGAGCAGGGCGCTGCTGTGCTCATGGAAAAAACGCCCGGCGTCGGTCAGCTTCAACGGGCGGCCGCGTTCAAGCAGGATCACCCCCAGTTCATCTTCCAGCTGCTGGATCTGCCGGCTCAGCGGTGGCTGGGCGATGTGCAGCAGTTCGGCGGCACGGGTGAAGTTGAGGGTTTGCGCCAAGACCTGGAAATAGCGCAGGTGCCGCAGTTCCATGAAGCCTCCCGGTGTCAGTTGTTCGCATACCTATAAGGTATCAAGTCAGACCAATTCTATATTGGCAACCAGAAAAAAGCCGTACGAGAATCGATTCCAGAACTCCAAGAACCTGACGGGTATTGAAATGCTAGCAACCGCCATTGAATCGATCGAGACGATCATCGTCGATCTGCCGACCATCCGCCCGCACAAGCTGGCGATGCACACCATGCAGAACCAGACCCTGGTGATCATTCGTGTACGTTGCGCCGACGGCATCGAAGGCATCGGCGAATCCACCACCATCGGTGGTCTGGCCTACGGCAACGAAAGCCCGGACAGCATCAAGACCAACATCGACAAACACTTCGCACCGTTGTTGATCGGCCAGGACAGCGGCAACGTCAACGCCGTCATGTTGCGCCTGGAGCGCAGCATCCGTGGCAACACCTTCGCTAAATCCGGGATTGAAACCGCATTGCTCGATGCCCAGGGTAAACGCCTGGGGCTGCCGGTCAGTGAATTGCTCGGTGGCCGTGTGCGTGATGCGCTGCCGGTGGCCTGGACCCTGGCCAGTGGCGACACCGAAAAAGACATCGCCGAAGCGGAAAAAATGCTCGATCTGCGCCGCCACCGCATCTTCAAACTGAAGATCGGCGCCGGTGAGGTCAACCGCGATCTGGCCCACGTAATCGCTATCAAAAAAGCCCTGGGCGACCGCGCCAGTGTGCGGGTCGACGTCAATCAGGCGTGGGACGAAGCCGTTGCGTTGCGTGCCTGCCGCATTCTGGGGACCAATGGCATCGACCTGATCGAACAACCGATCTCGCGCAACAACCGTGCCGGCATGGCGCGCCTGAATGCCATGAGCCCGGCGCCGATCATGGCCGACGAGTCCATCGAGTGCGTGGAAGATGCGTTCAACCTGGCTCGCGAAGGCGCGGCTTCGGTGTTCGCCCTGAAGATCGCCAAGAATGGTGGCCCGCGCGCCGTATTGCGCACTGCCTCTATCGCCGAAGCGGCGGGAATTGCCTTGTACGGCGGCACCATGCTTGAAGGTGGTTTGGGCACCATGGCGTCGGCCCACGCCTTCGTCACCTTGAACAAACTGGCGTGGGACACTGAACTGTTCGGTCCGTTGCTGTTGACTGAAGACATTCTCAGCGAACCGCTGGTCTACCGCGATTTCGAACTCCACGTGCCGAACACCCCGGGTCTGGGCCTGAGCCTGGATGAAGAACGCCTGGCGTATTTCCGCCGCGACAAGACCTCCACCGCCATTCATCAAGCCTGAGGAGAGCATTATGCTGTTCCACGTAAAAATGACCGTGAACCTGCCGGTCGACATGAACCCCGAAGCAGCGGCCAAATTGAAGGCTGACGAGAAAGCCCTGGCGCTGCGCCTGCAAGATCAAGGCAAGTGGCGTCACCTGTGGCGCATCGCCGGGCACTATGCCAATTACAGCGTATTCGATGTCGACAGCGTTCAGGAACTGCACGACCTGCTGATGCAACTGCCGCTGTTCCCGTACATGGCCATCGAAATCGACGCGATGTGCCGGCATCCTTCTTCCATTCGTGACGATGACCGCTGAGCCCAGCCTGTTCAGCGCGCTACCCTAATAATTACAAGATGAGGAACCTGCAAAAATGAACGTCAAGATCTCCCACACTGCCGAAGTCCAGAAATTTCTCGAAGAGGCCAGCGGCCTGCACAACGATGCCGGTAATCCACGGACCAAAGCGCTGATCTACCGCATCCTGCGTGACTCGGTAAACATCATCGAAGACCTCGCTGTGACCCCGGAAGAATTCTGGAAAGCGGTCAATTACCTGAACGTGCTGGGTGCTCGTCAAGAGGCCGGGCTGGTGGTGGCCGGGCTTGGCCTGGAACACTACCTCGATCTGTTGATGGACGCCGAAGACGAGCAGGCCGGTAAATCCGGCGGCACGCCGCGCACCATCGAAGGCCCGCTGTACGTGGCGGGTGCACCGTTGTCGCAAGGCGAAGCGCGTCTGGATGACGGCGTCGATCCGGGTGTGACCCTGTTCATGCAAGGCCGCGTGTTCAACACGGCGGGCGAACCGCTGGCCGGTGCCGTGGTGGACGTCTGGCACGCCAATACCGGTGGCACCTACTCGTACTTCGACCCGACCCAATCGGAATTCAACCTGCGTCGCCGCATAGTCACCGACGCCGATGGCCGCTATCGCTTTCGCAGCATCGTGCCGTCGGGCTACGGTTGCCCACCGGACGGTCCAACCCAGCAATTGCTCGATCAGCTAGGCCGTCATGGCCAGCGTCCGGCGCACGTGCACTTCTTCATTTCCGCGCCGGATCATCGCCACCTGACCACCCAGATCAACCTGGATGGCGAGAAGTACCTGCATGACGATTTCGCCTACGCCACCCGAGACGAGCTGATCGCCAAGATCACCTTCAGCGACGATCAGCAGCGTGCGGCGGCCTACGGTGTCAGCGGTCGTTTTGCCGAAATCGAGTTCGATTTCACCCTGCAATCGTCTGCCCAGCCTGAAGAGCAACAGCGTCACGAGCGGGTTCGCGCACTCGAGGACTGATCGCGTCGCCCCCTGTAGGAGCAAGCCTGCTCGCTCCTGCAGGGGGTTCGGTACTAGAATGGATTACCGCAACATATAACAACAACGAGAGTGACCCGATGATGCAAGCTCAACTGTTGAGTCAGCGCAGCAGAGTCTTCGACCATGCCGACCCTTATGCGGTCTCGGGCTACGTCAATCAGCACGTCGGTAATCATTGCATTCTCATGCCTCGTGCTGGCAGTCCGCTGGCCAGCCTGGACCATCGCAAGTTCGCCAGCCTCGACCTGTGCCGTATCAGTTACGGTGCCAGTGTGCGCGTGACGTCCGGTGCGCTGGACAGCATTTATCACCTGCAAGTGCTGCTGCGCGGCAACTGCCTGTGGCGTGGACATGGCCAGGAGCATTACTTTGCCCCCGGCGAATTGCTGCTGATCAACCCTGACGATCCTGTCGACCTGACGTATTCCGCCGATTGCGAAAAATTCATTCTCAAAATTCCGACCCGCTTGTTTGAGTCGGTCTGCGACGAGCAACGCTGGCGCTATCCGGGGCAGGGCGTGCGGTTTGTGGAGAACCGTTATCAGCTCAATGAACTGGAAGGTTTCGTCAACCTGCTGGCAATGATCTGCCAGGAGGCCGAGTCCACCGAGCAGATTCCCAGGGTGCAAGAGCATTACACACAGATCATCGTCAGCAAGATGCTCAGTCTGATGAAAACCAACGTCTGCCGCCTTGAACTGGGCTCACAGACGGCCACGTTCGAGGCCATTGCCGATTACATCGCCAGTAACCTCAAGCGCGACATCGACAGCGAAGAACTGGCGCGCCAGGCGCACATGAGCTTGCGCTCGCTGTATGGCCTGTTCGAGCGCAATGCCGGCGTCACGCCGAAAAACTACCTGCGCCAGAAACGCCTGGAGCGCATCAACGCCTGCCTGAGCGACCCGACCTGCAATGTGCGCAATGTCACGGAAGTGGCGATGGACTATGGCTTCCTGCACCTGGGACGGTTCTCCGACAGCTATCGCAAGCAGTTCGGTGAATTGCCTTCCGATACCCTCAAACGCAGGCATTGAGTTCACCCGATAATGTGTGGCGAGGGAGCTTGCTCGCGCTCGGCTGCGAAGCAGTCGCAAATCCGAAGGTCTCGGTTTTTCTGGTTCAGCGACGTTGCAGGTTTTGGGGCCGCTGCGCGACCCAGCGGGAGCAAGCTCCCTCGCCACAGGTCGAAGTCGCGCCCCCAACTGCACAAAACGGATAAAGGTCTGCTTCCTGCACCTGGGACGGTTCTGCGACAGCTATCGCAAGCAGTTCGGTGAATTGCCTTCCGATACCCTCAAACGCCGGCATTGAGTTCACCCGATAATGTGTGGCGAGGGAGCTTGCTCGCGCTCGGCTGCGAAGCAGTCGCAAATCCGAAGGTCTCGGTTTTTCTGGTTCAGCGACGTTGCAGGTTTTGGGGCCGCTGCGCGACCCAGCGGGAGCAAGCTCCCTCGCCACAGGTCGAAGTCGCGCCCCCAACTGCACAAAACGGATAAAGATCTGCATCCAGCGGATAGTCCACCACATTGCCCCGTCCTAGCATGGCCCTGCCTGAACAATAACAATGGAGGCGGCGGCCATGACCCTGCGACCCGAATATTTGCATTCCCTGCTTGAAGACGATCCCGAGCAGGGCCTCTATCGCTGCAAACGCGAGATGTTCACCGATCCCCGGTTGTTCGATCTGGAGATGGAACACATCTTCGAAGGCAACTGGCTGTATCTGGCCCACGAAAGCCAGATCCCCAATATCAACAATTTCTACACCACCACCATGGGGCGCCAGTCGATCTTCATCGCGCGCAACAAGGACGGTGTACTCAACGCCTTCATCAACGCCTGCAGCCACCGTGGCGCGACGCTGTGCCGGCACAAGTCCGGCAACAAAAGCTCCTACACTTGCCCGTTCCATGGCTGGACCTTCAACAACTCCGGCAAGCTGCTCAAAGTCAAGGATCCGGCCAACGCCGGCTACCCGTCGAGCTTCAACTGCGAAGGCTCCCACGACCTGACCAAAGTCGCACGTTTCGAGTCCTATCGCGGTTTCCTGTTCGGCAGCCTCAAGGCCGATGTGCTGCCGCTGGTGGAGCATCTGGGCGAGTCGGCGAAGATCATCGACATGATCGTCGACCAGTCCGCCGACGGCCTGGAAGTGCTGCGCGGTTCTTCGAGCTACATCTACGAAGGCAACTGGAAACTCACCGCCGAAAACGGTGCCGATGGCTATCACGTCAGTTCGGTGCACTGGAACTACGCGGCCACCCAGAACCAGCGCAAGCAGCGCGAGGCCGGTGACGAAAACCCGACCATGAGCGCCGGCAGCTGGGCCAAGCAGGGCGGTGGTTTCTATTCCTTCGACAAGGGCCACATGTTGCTCTGGACCCGTTGGGCCAACCCCGAGGACCGTCCGCTGTACGAGCGTCGCGACGAGCTGGCGCAAGACTTCGGCAAGGCGCGCGCTGACTGGATGATCGAGAACTCGCGCAACCTGTGCCTGTACCCCAACGTCTACCTGATGGACCAGTTCAGCTCGCAGATCCGCATTGCCCGGCCGATCTCGGTCAACCGCACGGAAATCACCATTTACTGCATCGCGCCGAAGGGCGAGAGCGACCATGCCCGTTCGAGCCGGATTCGTCAGTACGAAGACTTCTTCAACGTCAGCGGCATGGCCACGCCGGACGATCTCGAGGAGTTCCGCTCCTGCCAGACCAGCTACCAGGGCAGCGTCACCACCTGGAACGACATGTCCCGGGGCGCCGAGCACTGGATCGAAGGCGCCGACGAGGCGGCAAAGGAAATCGACCTGCATCCGCTGCTCAGCGGCGTACGCACCGAGGACGAAGGCCTGTTCGTGCTGCAACACAAGTACTGGCAGCAGACCATGCTCAAGGCCCTGGCTGCCGAGCAGTCGAAACTGATCGCCGTGGAGGACGTGCAATGACCATTTCCTATGAAACGGTGCGTGATTTTCTCTATCGCGAAGCACGCTACCTCGACGACCGCCAGTGGGACGAATGGCTTGAAATGTATGCCCCCGACGCGACCTACTGGATGCCGTCCTGGGACGATAACGATGAGCTGACCGAAGATCCGCAGCGGGAAATCTCGCTGATCTGGTACGGCAACCGCACGGGCCTTGAAGATCGCATCTTCCGCATCAAGACCGAGCGTTCCAGTGCCAGCGTGCCGGACACCCGTACCTCCCACAACATCAGCAACATCGAGCTGCTCGAACATGCCGACGGACTGTGCAAGGTGCGCTTCAACTGGCACACCCTGAGCTTTCGCTACAAGACCGTCGACAGCTATTTCGGCAGCAGTTTCTACACCCTCGACGTGCGGGGTGAAAACCCGTTGATCAAGGCCAAGAAAGTGATCCTGAAGAACGACTACGTTCGCCAGGTCATCGATGTTTACCACTTGTGAGACTGCCGTCATGACCCATTCCATCGCGTTCAATTTTGAAGACGGCGTCACTCGATTCATCGACGCCAACGTTGGCGAAACCGTGGCCGATGCAGCGTACCGCCAAGGCATCAATATCCCGCTGGACTGCCGCGACGGTGCTTGCGGCACCTGCAAGTGTTTTGCCGAAGCCGGGCAATACGATTTGGGTGAGGAATACATCGAAGACGCCCTCAGCCCTGAAGAAGCCGAGCAAGGCTTTGTCCTGACGTGCCAGATGCGCGCTCAGAGTGATTGCGTGGTGCGGGTGCCGACGTCATCGGAGGTCTGCCGCACCCGTCAGGCCAGTTACGACGCGACCATCAGCGCCGTACGCCAGCTGTCCGACAGCACCATCGCGCTGTCGATCAAGGGCGAGTCATTGAGCAAACTGGCGTTCCTGCCGGGGCAGTACGTGAACCTGGGCATTCCCGGCAGCGAACAGACGCGGGCCTATTCGTTCAGTTCGTTACAGCGCGATGGCGAGGTCAGTTTCCTGATCCGCAACGTGCCGGGCGGGCTGATGAGCAGCTTCCTCACCGGCATCGCCAAGGCGGGCGACAGCATGAGCCTGGCAGGGCCTCTGGGCAGTTTCTACCTGCGCGATATCCGTCGTCCGCTGCTGTTACTGGCCGGTGGCACCGGGCTGGCGCCATTCACTGCGATGCTGGAGAAAATCGCCGAGCAGGGCAGTGATCATCCGTTGCATCTGATCTATGGCGTGACCCACGATTTCGACCTGGTGGAACTCGACCGCCTGGAAGCCTTTGCCGCACGCATCCCCAACTTCACCTTCAGCGCCTGCGTCGCCAGCCCCGAGAGTCAACATCCGCTCAAGGGCTACGTGACCCAGCACATCGAGCCCAAGCATCTGAACGAGGGTGATGTCGATGTCTACCTGTGCGGTCCGCCGCCGATGGTCGAGGCGGTCAGCCAGTTCATCCGCGAGCAAGGCATCGCGCCGGTGAACTTCTACTACGAAAAATTTGCCGCCAGCGCGGCGTGAGACTTGCGCGGGTAACTGCTTCGACAACCCATCCATGCAGGAGCGGGCCTGCTCGCGATGAGTTCGGCACCGACCGATGAGGTAAACATGAACAGATTTCACGAAAAAGTCGCGCTGATTACCGGTGCCGCGCAGGGCATTGGTCGGCGCGTGGCCGAGCGCATGGCGGCGGAAGGGGCGAAGCTGATACTGGTCGACCGTTCCGAACTGGTGTTCGAGCTGCAGCAACAATTGGCGCCGAGCAGCCAGGTCCTGGCGCTGACGGCCGACCTCGAACAATACGATGAGTGCAACCGGGTGATGCAGACCGCCGTCGAGCGTTTCGGGCGCCTGGATGTGCTGATCAACAATGTAGGCGGGACAATCTGGGCCAAGCCTTTTGAGCATTACGAAGCGTCGCAGATCGAAGCCGAGGTTCGCCGTTCGCTGTTTCCGACGTTGTGGTGCTGCCATGCGGCATTGCCGTTCATGCTGGGGCAGGGCAGCGGTGCGATCGTCAACGTTTCGTCCATCGCCACCCGCAGTGTCAATCGCGTGCCGTACGGCGCGGCGAAGGGCGGCGTGAATGCACTGACCGCCTGCCTGGCGTTCGAAACCGCCGGGCGCGGCGTGCGGGTCAATGCCACTGCGCCGGGCGGCACCGAAGCGCCACCGCGGGTGATTCCGCGCAACAGCGCCGAGGAGAGCCCGCAAGAAAAGGTCTGGTATCAGCAGATCGTCGACCAGACACTCGACAGCAGTTTGATGAAGCGTTACGGTACGCTGGATGAGCAAGCAGGCGCGATTTTGTTTCTGGCCAGCGATGAAGCGTCTTATATCACCGGCATGGTCATGCCAGTGGGCGGTGGCGATCAGGGCTGAGAAGACACGAGTTAGAGGCGACGCTGAAACGCTTTGACGATCCTTCGCGTGGCTTCGCTGGTGTTGAGGTTCTGCACGGCATCCAGCGGGTACCAGATACAATCGAAGATTTCATTGAGTGGCCGGGCTGCGGGGTAGCCCGGCACTGAGGCCTCGAAGACGTGGTGCCGGGTACTCTCGGTTTCCAGTTCCATCAGGTACAGCATGTCATCGGCATCTATCCCGGTTTCTTCCTGCAATTCTCGCAACGCCGCGGCAGCAGTGGTTTCACCGGGTTCGACTTTTCCCCCAGGCAGCGTCCAGCGACACCTTGGTTTGCGTACCAGCAAGATGTGTCTTTCCAGCTCGCAAATGACTGTCGCGCGTACTTTCATGGGTTCCAGACCAACTGCTGTCATGAAATTGTAACAAAACTGCAATGATCGGGCCGCTTTTGCCTTCTCTTGTTGTTGTTCTGAGCGGTGTGTGACCCGAAAAGTGCCGTTGTTTTGGCAAGCGGCTAAATCGACGTCTGGTCGTCATGACGTCCAGAGGTGGGTGTAAGGTAAGTGTGTTGACCTTGGATTCATTGTCGAGATGGAGGTGACCATGAGTGTTCCGATGTTGAACAAGATGCACATGAACGGTTACGACGTACTTAGCGTAAACAACGGCCCATGGCGGGTTTGCACCAAAGGTGATCGTCTTGGGTCATTTGCCAGCCGAGAAGAAGCATTGGCGTTTGCGGCGTCACTTCCCGGCTACCGATCAAAGTCGAACAAAAAAGCGAACAGCCAGTAAGCTGATCAAGCGTACGCAAAAGCCCCGGCACGCCGGGGCTTTTTATTGTGTCGGGGCGTTTGCCCGGTAACGGCTACTTTTATTCAGCCTTGTTGCGGGTGATGATCTTGGCCTTCACTTCCTCGGCATAGCCAGACAATCGTTGTTCATCGCCCTGGAACAGGTCGCACAGGCGCTTGACGGCCTCTGCATCGACATCGTTGCCGGTCAGGCGTAATTGCTCGGCGATGCGTAAAAGTTCTACCGCCGACCATCGCAGATCTGATGCAAGCCCTTGCAGATCACGCCGAAGCGCTTGTTCGCTCTCGTTAAGCCACATGATGTTCTCCTGAAACGCTGTGCTACGAAATTTTAGACCCATTAGCGTGACGGGGCGTTGTGTTTGTCATGCCCCGAGCGGCTTCCTTTGGTCGGGAAATTTGCGCGATCGGAAAAATTCGTTGTCGTAGTGAAGTAGCGATTTTCCTCAGGGCGGGGACAGGGCAAATGACGGCAACCGATGACTTCCGGGCGCATGCCCACGAGCTGATCGCCGATCTGGATGCGGCCACCAGCGAAATGATGAATCTCATTTCCGGCCACCAACTCAGCGGTCCGGAATGGGAGCGGGTCACGCGATGGCAGCATGAAGCCTACGAGCGCTGGATGACATATCTGAACGAGCGTTCATACCCCGACCCTGGCGAACACAAGTCCGATGGCTAAGGCGCGGCGCAGCAAATCAGCCGATAGCAAATGGCTGTCGGTGCGGGGACAGGCTACATTTCATGTTTTCAGGATAAGGATGCTTTATGCAGAGGCGGATGTTGTGGGGGGCGGCTGTGGTATTGGCGTTGTTGGGGGGATGTTCGTTACCGGCGTCGGTGGTGCCTGGGGAGCCGAATGTCAGTAAGTACAGTGAAAAAACACCCAAGGTCCTCGCCGGGTGCGTATTGCCGATTTGGCAGCAAGAAGTTTCCAACACCACGCAGTCGTCGATTTCCAATGGCTACCGGATTACCGCACCCAGCATCATTACCGCCGACGAGGTTCTGGACATCGTGAAATTCAAGGACGGTAGCCGGGTGTCCTTGTATCAAGGGCCACCCTGGGCGAAATCCGGCGCATTGCGCCAGGCAGTGCGTGACTGCCTGTAGCCTTCAGTCGCCGATGTCAGTGACCTGGATGAGTTGATCGTCGCCTGCCTGGGCACTCGCTGAGCCTTTCTTTTCACGGCGATCATTCATCCAGTCGTCTACCTGCGAATTGAACTCGGCCGGCGCTTTGCGCCCAACCTTTCTGGCGATATCCAGAATGGTTTGCTGGGCGAGGGCGTCTTCCATGCGCTTTTGCGCGGTCATCATTGCAGCGTGCACCGAGCAGTGCCCTTCAAGTGCCCAGTCGGGGGCTTCACCCTCAAAAAGCGCACAGCGACCGCGAATCTCCCGGCAATCGAAAATGGCCTTGCGCCCATCGATGGCGTTGACGATATCCAGCAGCGAGATCTCGTCGGCGGGCCGGGCCAACTTGAAGCCGCCACGCACACCCTCGGTGGCGACCACCAGTTTTGCCTTGGCCAGTTTGGTGAAGATTTTTGCCAGGTAGTCCAGAGGCACGCCTTGCAGTTCCGCAAGGTCGCGCACGCTCGCTTCACGCGTATCGCCGCGATTGCCCACCAGAAAAATCAGGCAGTGAATCCCGTACTCAACACCTGCGCTGTATAGAGACATCTCGATCTCCGACTAAATATGTCGCAAATATTAACAGCTGATTCCCTGCCTTACAACGAACCACTGCCTCCTCACTGGCATCGACAGGCCTCTGAAGCTGTTGGTTTAAAGGAGTTTTATCGGTGTATCGATTTGATTGATTGGAACCATCTCGAAAAAACTGTTGCGGCATTCAACTCGGACAAATAGAGTCGCCGTTGTCAGGTCGAAAGCCATGCGCCGCGTTTACGAGAAACGTGTCCATCGACTCCTGATCCTTCAACAAATCTAATTGTCCCTGGAGTGATGAATGAAACAGCACATTTTGGTAATCGGCGCAGGTTTCGGTGGCATGTGGACCGCTTTGAGCGCCACGCGCCTGTTCGACATTCACGGCCACGAAGACTTTGAAGTGACCGTGCTGGCTCCCCAGGCCGAATTGCGCGTGCGCCCTCGCTTCTACGAACCGAACGCCCATCAACTGGCTGCTCCCCTCGGCGAATTGTTCGATGTCGTCGGCGTGAAGTTCATCAAGGGCGCCGCCGAGACCATCGACGTCGCGCAAAAACGTGTGGGCTACATCGACGCGGCGGGTGAAAAACAGGTCTGCATCTACGACAAACTCGTTCTGGCCACCGGCAGCCGCCTGGCATTGCCCGGCACTTCGGGTGTGGTTGAGCATGCCTTCGATGTCGATCAGATCGAGCAGGCCGTGCGCCTGGAAAACCACCTCAAGTCCCTGGTCGACCAGCCAGAAAGCCAGGCACGCAACACCGTCGTGGTGGCCGGCGGCGGTTTCACCGGCATCGAAACGGCGACTGAAATGCCCACTCGCCTGCGTGCCATCCTGGGTGATCGAGCGGACATCAACGTGATCATCGTTGACCGTGGCAATAAGGTCGGCGGTTCCATGGGGCCGCAGATCGCCGAGAAAATCGCTGAAGCCAGTGTTCATACCGGGGTGCAATGGCATCTGAATGCTTCGGTTGTCGCTGTCGATGAAAACGGCGTGACCTTGTCCGATGGCCAGCGCATCGAGGCCAAGACCGTGGTCTGGACCACCGGTGTGCGCGCCAATTCGCTGACCGAGCAAATCCCCGCAGAGCGCGATCATCTGGGCCGCCTGCATGTCGATGCGCACCTGAAAGTCATTGGTCAGGATGACATCTACGCCACCGGCGACGTTGCCTATGCGGCCACCGATGACATCGGCAACCACGCGTTGATGACGTGCCAGCACGCCATTGTGCTGGGCCGTCATGCCGGCAATAACGTCGCGGCGCAGATACTGGGGGTGGACCCGACGCCGTATCGCCAGCCCAAATACGTGACTTGTCTGGATCTGGGGGCGTGGGGGGCGGTTTATACCGAGGGCTGGGATCGTCAGGTCAAGCTCACGGGACAGGAGGGCAAGGAGCTCAAGACGCAGATCAACACGGTTTGGATTTACCCGCCGGTGGCGGATCGTGAGGTGGCTTGGGCGGCGGCGGATCCTTTGATTCCGATTGCCTGATGGCTTGAATTTGAACTGAATCCTGCCTGGGGTTTCCTGGGTGGGATTTTTTTTTGCCCAAATCGAGCCATTGCCGGCATGAAATTAATCGTGTACTTTTTCATGAAATTACAACTATAAAATTTCATGGAGCCGGTATGTTTCAGCAGTCCACCCAGCACATCGCCAGCTATTACGCCCATACCTGCGCAAATCAGTTGCCCATTCGACCGGCTCTTGAAGGCGAGCAATCCGCTGAGGTGGTGATTATCGGCGCCGGTTTCAGTGGCCTGCACAGCGCATTGCGTCTTGCCCTGGCGGGCAAGCGTGTGATTGTGCTTGAGGCCAGTCGCGTGGCGTGGGCCGCATCGGGGCGCAACGGTGGTCAGGCGATTCTCGGCTGGTCGTGCGACATGCCACCGCTGGAAGCTGCGCTGGGTTACGAGCGCGCGCGGCAGATGTGGGAGGGCATGCGCTGGGCGGCGCGGGAGTTGCGTGAACTGCCTGTGCGGCATGGGTTCGATTGTGACTATCGGCCCGGACACCTGTGGACCTCGGTGATGCCGAGACGGGTGCGCCTGCTCACCGAATGGCAGCACGAAGCCAGTCACAAATGGGGCCACGACGGCTTGCAATTCATCCCCCGTGAGCAGTTGCCCGACTGGGTTGCCAGCGAGCGCTATCAGGCGGGTCTGTTTGATCCCGAAGGCGGGCACTTGAATCCGCTGAAGCTGGCGCTTGGGCTGGCCGCTGCGATCGAGCGCGCCGGTGGGGTGATTCATGAACACAGCAAGGCACTCGAATATCGTGAGGAGGCGGGCGGGTACGTGGTGACCACCGAGCGCGGCCGGATCCGTGCCGATGTGCTGGTGTTGGCCTGCAATGCCTACCTGGATCGGCTCGACCCGCAACTCTCGAGTTGTGTGCTGCCTGTCGGTACTTACCAGGTGGCCACCGCTGAACTGAGCGAAGAACAGGCCACGGCGTTGCTGCCGAGCAATGTCTGCGTCACCGACAATCAGTTCGTGCTCGATTATTTCCGTCGCACCCCGGACAACCGGCTGCTGTTCGGCGGTGGCTGCACGTATCTGGGCGGCATGCCGAGAGACATCGCCGCAGCTACCCGACCGTGTCTGGAGCGCGTGTTTCCACAATTGAAAGGCGTAGAGCTGGAGTTCGCCTGGGGCGGTCATATCGACCTGACGCTCAAGCGCACGCCTGACATCGGCCGGCGCGGCGACCTCTATTGGTTGCAGGGCTACTCCGGGCACGGTGTGTTGCCGACCCTGGCCGGGGCGCGGGCGGTGTCCGATGCGATATTGGGCCGGCAGGAGGAACTGGCGTTGTACCAAGGCTTGACCAACGGCAGCTTTCCCGGCGGCAAGTACATGGCCGCGCCCTTGGAAGCCATCGGCAAAGCCTGGTATCGGCTGCGCGACAGCATTTGAAACGAGGGAAACCTTTAGATGGACATGCAGGAAGAAATATCGGCGCTGGCGATCCTGATTCAGGACCTGCGCAAACACAAGAAATACACCCTCAAGGAACTGGCGGACAAGATTGGCCGGTCGGTGGGTTTTCTGTCGCAGGTCGAGCGCGGCTTATCCCGCCCCACGGTGGCCGACCTGACGGCCATCAGCGAAACCCTCGGCGTGCCGACCACCTATTTCTACAGCTTGCCCAAACCCATGGCCTTGCCCTGGGTGACCCGGCCGGATGAGCGTCGCACGCTGTATTACGCCGATGGCATCACCGACATCATGGTTTCACCAAAAATGCGCGCGTCCTTTTCGATGCTGGAAAGCCGGCTGGAGCCCGGCGCGAGCAGCGGCGACCGACACATGAAAGACAGCTCGGAGCAGGGCGGCTATGTCCTCGAAGGCGCGTTGACGTTGTGGCTGGATAACGATGAGCCGGTGACCCTGCACGCCGGTGACAGCTTTCAACTCGCCAGTCATGCCCATTGCCGTTACGGCAACCTGTCAGACCAACTCACCCGCGTACTTTGGGTTTACACCTGATAAAAACGACAAGGAACAGAATGATGGATGCTGTGTGCTCTGAACTGCTGGCCGAAGTGCGTGGGTTTCGTCAGCGCTACCCCGATGTGCGCTACGTCGACCTGATTTCCCTGGACATCCCGGGGCATTTCTACGGCAAGCGCTACCCGATAGAAATGCTCGAAAAAGTCGCCGCTGGCAGCGCGCTCAAGTTGCCGCAAAACTGCGTGTTGCTTGGGACCCAGGGCGGGTTGTTCAAGATCGGCGACTACTGCTTCAACGACGGCGACCCGGACGCACTGCGCCGCCTGGTGCCTGGTACGCTCAAGTTGGTGGGCTGGGAAAAACAACCGCTGGGGCAAATGCTGATCACCTCCGACGGCACCGAAAAGCCGATCGTCTTCGAACCGCGCGAAGTGTTGGCGCAGGTGCTGGACCGGCTCAAACGCAAAGGCATTTTCCCGGTGGTGGCGTTCGAGTTGGAGTTCTATCTGTTCGACAGCCAGTTGCGTGAGGGTTTGCCGCAGTTCGCCCGCGATCCGTTGACCGGCGATGCCGATGATCAGCCGAACATGCACATCGAACGCCTGTCGCGTTTCGCCCCGGTGCTCGACGAAATGGTCGAGAGCGCGCGGGCGCAAGGTATCGATGCCACGGTGATCACCGCCGAACTGGGGCCAGGTCAGTTTGAAATCAATTTCGGCCACTGCGATGACGGGCTGCGCGCCGCCGACTGGGCCGCCCTGTTTTGCCGCAGTACCCGTGGCGTGGCGCTCAAGCACAACTACCGCGCCAGTTTCATGGCCAAACCGTACTTGCAACATCCGGGCAGCGGCATGCATGTGCATGTGAGCCTCTACGACAAGGCCGGCAATAATCTGTTGGCGGCGAACGGACAGCGCGCGTTGCGCCATGCCGTGGCCGGTTGCCTGGATGTGTTGCCGCACTGCATGCCGATCTTCGCACCGAACCACAATGCCTTGCGTCGTCTGAGCGCTACGGTGAACGTCGCTTCGCGCGCCAGCTGGGGCTTTGAAGACCGTGATGCCTGCCTGCGGGTGCCGGACTCCGACGCGAAAAACCTGCGGATCGAACACCGCCTGGCCGGTGCCGATGCCAATCCATACCTGGTGCTTGCAGCCATTCTGGTGGGGCTGGAGCAGGGGCTGGAAGGGGAGTGCGAGCCGATTGCACCGCTGAACGAAGACCGCAGCAGTGGCATCGATTTCCCGCTGGAAATGCTCGAGGCCGTGCAGTCGATGCAGAATCACTCGCCATTGCGCGAAGGATTGGGCGCAGAGTTTGTCGATGTGTATTGCGAGAACAAGCGTCAGGACCACCTCGCGTTTCTGAACGACATCAGTGCAAGGGAGTACCGCTGGTTTCTTTAGTTAAAGAGGTTTCGAGGTTAACCTTAAAAAATATCAGGATATTTAAAGGCTTATAAACTTTAGTAACTGGCTGGTTAAATAAAATATCTTGTTACAGCGCGAAACATTGCGTAATATCCGCGCCGCGTTCACCACCACGGTTTATGCATTTTTAAGTCCCGGGCGTCCATCAGCTGCCCGGGATTTTTTTTGCCTGGTGTTTTTGCGTCTATCTGAACGGCCGTGCAGGCCAAATCAGGACTTCGCTTCCTTGGTCCCCAGTACGTCGCGAATGTTGTCCACGACATTGCTGTCCTTGATCACATCGTTCAGCCATCCTTCGAGCGGCATGTTGCCCCATTTGATCGCGCGTTCGATCAGGTAAGGGACGGGGCTCTGCGGCTCGGTCTGCTTGAAGAACTGCGCGATACCCGCCAGCAGGGTGAACGCCTCGTCGCGGGATTGCGGTGTGGTACGCAACGGTGTGACTGGAATGTCTTGCTGGGTCTGGGTCATTGCAGCTCCTGTGGGTTGTGCGCCCGCGCTATCGGAGACGGTCGGCGTGGGAGCGGCAGGGGGCGGGTTTAACTCGATACCCCGGTCCTTGAGCAGTTTTTCGGCCAATTGGCCTGCGCGGGACAGCACGTCCATGAGCCCGGCAAAACTCGGCGCTTCAGGGCCGAACAGACGATCAGCGGTGCTCTGCAATTGCTGGCACGCGTTCAGGCTGGCGGCAATTTCGCTGGCCTTGCGGCGCAAGTGATCCGAGTCAGTCAGCACCACCGAGCGCTGGAATACCTCAGCGTTGATCTTGCCTTCATCAAGGGCGGCGCGCATCGCCTGAGGGCTTTGCAGGGCCAGGTTTTCGACATGTCTGGATTCGTCATAACGAAGCAATCCGTACTGCTGGCCTTGGGTGATGGGCAGTCCGCCGACGACATCGGCGAGGGTCGTCTTCATCCACGACAGGCGGGCAGCGCGCTCATCGACGCCGTCTTCGAGGGACGGAAAGAGATCGCCCCAGAAATTATCCAGAATGCGTTCGGCCAGCGTCAGGCCAAACGTGATGCCGGTGAAATGGTGTTTGTGCGCCAGGCCTTCGCTGAGCCAGGCGACAAGCATCAGGTCCTTGCTCTGTCGAGCCAGGCCTTGGGCAGCCAGGGTGATGGTCAGATCCCAGTCAGATGACTTCAGATCGGTTTGCCAGTCACCCTGGGTCAAATAATCGGGGTCTGCTCGCCGCGCTTCTTTCACCTGATCGAACAAGGCGGAAAAGCTCATGTCTTCGCCGCTCCCCTGATAGATGGGCGCGGTCAGTTCGGCCAGCGAAAGGTCGTTGAGAAATTCAGACATAGGAAACTCTGATCAAAATAAAAGAACACCGTACCCGCCAGGCAGGCACGGTGCTGAAAACGAGCCGCCGGGGCGGCCCGTCATTGCCACGGTTTTATGCGAAAACCTTGTTGGCAGTGCGATCCCAACCACCGGTGACGTTACCGCCGCCCTGGCCATCTGCACGGCTCTGCTGGGTGTAGGTGGTCTTGATGCGAGCGAAGTTGAAGCTGATTTCTTCGATCGGCAGGTCGCCAACCGCTTTGTCTTCGCCGTTCTGGCTGCCACCGGCGACCGCTTTGACCGAAGACACCACGACTTCTTCCAGGTTGATGGTCAGGTAGGTCACCTTGTCACCACCAGCGCGGTTCACATTCAGTTGGATCTTGGCGATGTGCGTGCCTTTGCAGCAGGCTTCGAACAGCTTGGCAGAAGCCTTGTCCACGGCTTTGCGGATGCTGAAGTCGCTCAGCGCTACACGCTCAGACGAAGCACCGCCCGACGAACTGGCTGTCGCGGAGGTGGCCTGGGTTGCGCCGTACTCGTAGCCGAGCACTTCGATCCAATCCTTGTGTTTGTCGTCCAGTACTTCACCAGGAATGCCGTCGATCTGGATGTATGCGTCAAATGCCATTTTTAGTTTCTCCTTACCTTCATTTAAAGGTTGTCACCTGCAAACAGATCACAGCCCTTCGTTTAAACCTCTTTGAAACGATCAAGAGAGGTGTGTTACGCCAGCCCGGGATTGGCCCGGGTAGCGGTTTTTCTTCATTGCACGTGGCGTCTCAATTGAGTGCCCGTACTTCGATTTCTACCCGCCGGTTAGGCTCCAGGCACTGAATCAGCTGAGCCCTTGGCTGCTGCATATCGCACCTGACCAAAGGCTTGGTGCTGCCTTCGCCGACGGCTTCCACCAGCTCGCCGGGAACGCCTTTGCCCACCAGGTAGGTCTTGATGGTTTGTGCCCGCTGCTTGGATACCTGCAGGTTGCCTTGTGGGTCGCCGAGTTGATCGGCGTGCCCGGCGATAATGATTTTGCCGATGTTGGGTGTGCTCAGAAGCTTGCCGGCGATCGCGCTGAGCTGGCTTTGACCCTCGGTCTTCAGGCTCTGGAAGTCGGCGCGGGCAAAGGCGAACAAGGTGTCCGACTCCAGCGTGATGGTCTCGATCGAGCGCAACGACTGGGTGAGCAAACTGTTGATGTAGTTGCGTGAGCTGGAGATCAGGAACGCGTTGTCGAGGATCCGTGGCACGTCCGGCTCGTGAATCTGATCGCTGTAGAAATTGATCTGCCGGCTGGCGAACTCATAGTCCTGATTCGAGGTGGCGACGGCGGCACTGCCAACCTGGCGGGCAATCGCCGGATACCAGTAATCCGGAATTTTCGCTTTCAGGAACCCAGGGTCGGCCTTGTCTCGTTGTGCGCGCGACAACATGACGTAGGTGTCCAGCGTCGACTTGCCGAATGCGGCGATGGACTGCGCCCTGTTGTCATTGGGCAACGCTTTCGACTCGACGCTGTCCACGCCAGTCACCGGCATCAGCTCTTTGGCGTTGCGCTGATAGACCTTGAGCGTGGTCAGCAGATACAACGAGCGCGTCAGGTTGTCGGCCGTGGGTTTGAGCATCACGGTTTCCAGCCGATTGAAATACTGGCCGCGTACCACTGGCTCTACCTTGTGGCCTTGGTATAGCCCCAGGCGCAGGCGCAGTGGCACGCCATCGTCGTGATGCTGCGCATAGTAATGTGCGGTCCACAAACGCAGGCGATCGAGGGTTTGCCAATCGGTGTACTGCCCGCTGGCCGAGTGATCGTCGGCACTGGCCTGGGTCAGCTCTGCCGAGATGCTTTGCAGGGTGTCGCGGTTATTGACGTACGACCAGCTCAACAGGCTGCACAGCAGCACCGCGACCAGACCGGCACCACCGATCCATGCCGCTTTGCGCCGACGCTCGCGATGATTGGTGGTGTACAGCGCCACCAGGTGTTGATCGGGAATGATGACTTTGCGGAACAGACTGTTGATGAACAACGGTCGTGGTTGCGCGTTGCCGTTGGCGATCTCCAGATCCTGTTCAAGCGAGAATCGCTCGGTCACCTGGCGCGCGTGTCCGCCCATTTCCGGTTGGTCGGCATCGAGGGCACTGGTGAAATAAAAGCCACGCAGCAGCTCTGCATTTTGATAAGGGTTGGCGCGCAACAACGCATCGACGAACAGCTGCAGCCGTGGCTTGAGTGCCGCCAGCTCCAGCGGGAAGCGGTACACCGCCGAATCCTGGCGGGTGATCTGAATGTCCTGCGTCACCAGTTGCTGGCTCGCCACTTGTTGCCAGTAGCCGATCAGCTCGTCCATCGCGACGCCGAAGCGCTGACCCCAATCAGCCTGCTCGTAGCCCTTGTGGGAAAAGGTCTTGCCCATGACTTCGCCGCGCGCGGTTTCGTCCAGCTGGCGATAGAAGGGCGCGAAACCCGGCACCAGGTCGCACTTGGTAAACACCAGGTAAACCGGCAGCCGCACTTCCAGCAGGGCATGGGTTTCCTGAATGCGTTCGCGCAGGCGCTTGGCGATACGTTCCTGGTCTTCCAGCGAGGATTGCAGGATGTCGTGGATGCTGACGGTGACGATCAGGCCATTGAGTGGCCGGCGTTGCCGATGCTGGCGCAGCAATTGAAGGAAGGCCCGCCATTTGCCGGCCTCTTCCTGGTTGTTCATGTAGCGACCGGCTGTGTCCAGAAGGACCGCTTCGGAGCTGAAGAACCAGTCGCAATTGCGTGTGCCACCCAGACCGGCGACGCGCACGCCCTCACGCTCGGCGTAGGGAAAATTGAGCCCCGACTGGTAGAGCATGGTGCTTTTGCCCGCTGCTGGCTGCCCGACCACCAAGTACCAGGGCAGGGCATACAGTGCATCTTTGGCATTGCTGCCCCGAGGCTTGTTGCTGTGCAAACGTTCGATGCTTTGCAGCAGTCTTTCGCGCAACAGGCTCACTTCTTCGCGATCGGCCGGGCTCGCATTCAGCACGGCCTGATCGGCATCCTCTCGCAACAATCCTTCGAGGTTGTGATGTCGGGACACGCCTCGGTAAAGCAGCAGCACATAGCCGGCCGACAGCAACAGGAACACGCCAATGCCCGTCAGCAGACTGTTGAGCGAACTGAAATCAAACGCACGCCCGATGCCCCACACCACGAAGATCGTGAGGAAAAAGCACACCCCGAGAATGTAGGGTTGATAGCGCAGGAAGTAATATTTGATCTTGTTCATACGGACTTCGAATCCAGGGCATCGACAAAACGGTCGATAACGTCACCCAGTGGGCGGTCGATTTCGGGAAAGGCGTGTTTGCGGTGGTGCTCGTCGAAGGCATCGAAAGAGGCCAGTACGTCGTAGCTTTGCGACCGCTCACTGATACCTGTCAGCACGCGATAGGCATCGCTGGTGTGGCGTGAGGCAAAACAGATCAGCCTGGGGCGCATGAAGTCGTCGGCCAGCAGACTGACCTGCGGCACCGCGCGTTCAAGGGACATTTGCGTCAGCCATGTGACCCATAAGTCGGCGGTCGGATTCTTCAGGCCTCTTTCCGCGGGCAAGGGCAGGGCGATGCCGATAGGTGTCGCGTCAGCCAGGTGCCGTCTGAAGGCCAGAAGCCGGGTCAACACGGCATTGCTGACGAACTCCGGGTAGGCACCTTCGAGCGCGGTACTGATATCGCGCAGATTGAAATTCACCAGAAACTTGTCATGCACGCGCCGGAACAACTCGAAGTCCTGTCCTTGCAATGGACGCAAGGCCTTGATGCGTTCGAACAGCACCGACGTGCTTTCACCCTGGACGGCCATGTGCAACAAGGGCCTGATCTGTCCGCTGAACAGTTCGCCGAGGGTGAACGGATTGACCAAAGGCTCGGCCTCGCTGGCCTTGAGCGTCTGGAAAATGAAAAACGGATAGCGGCGTCCGCTCGAATCCTTGGAACTGATCAGCCCGCCCAGCAACCAGTTACCGCTGCGTGCGCGATAGCTGAAAAAACATACCGGCAACGCATCGAACAGTCCGCGCCAATCCTCGCGGTGTTGCAAGGCGGCGAGAGCGCCTTGCAACCAGCCGTCGAACTCGCAGACGTCATCGCCTGCGCCTTGCAGGCTGACGAAGTCCGGGCTCGCGGGGACTTTTCCGAAGCAGCCGATCATTGGCCGGATCCCTGATTCAAGGTTCGGCTGCTCACAACGGACGACCTTCTTTGGCGTTGAGCGCACTCAAGGCTTTGACGTTGGCCAGGTCCGTCAACTTGACGCCGCCGTAGTTGCGCACGGCGAGGCTGACCGGGCCGCTGTTGGTGTTCCAGCTGAAACGTTGCTGGATACCGTCGAGATCGCTGACCCTTGCGCTGTCGTTCATGCGCAGCAGGCCCCAACGGCCCGGGTAATCGAACACCGTGATGCGCTCGCCGGTCAGGGTCACCACATCCAGGCGTGCGCCGGGAGTGGTGGTCGTGCCCGGCCATGAGAACCGGCTCCAGCTGGTCTTGCCGTTCCGGTAGTGCTGCACCTGGCCATCGAGGGTGAAGATGATGTCGGTCAGGTTGGCAGAGGGTTCGAGCATGATTTCGAAGCCGTTGTCGCGGTCCGACAGACTGGCGATCACCTGGCCCAACGAGCTGGCCTTGTCGATGCTGTTGACCATGTTCGGGTTGACCAGCGGCGTTGCCTTGCTGTCGCTTCCCATTCCCAGGCCTTCGCCACCGGACAGGTTGCCAATCTCGTTACGCTTGAAGTTCGGCAGCAGCCCGGATTCCGGATCGACAAAACGCTGCAGGTCCTTGACCGATGCTTCGTTGCGGCTGCCGGCGGCAATCGGATAACGGTGGGCCATCACCTGTTCCCATGGCTTGGCAATCTGCTGTGCCCAGGCTTTGGCAATCTGTTGGCCGGCCGGGTCGCGCAGGGTTTCCCAGGCAAACTGGATCGGCAGGCTGAACAAACCCTGCAACGCAGTGGACAGGCCGCCCTGACTGGTGTCGACAGTGGTCTCGACGTAGTTGCGCACGTTGGTCACTTCGCTTGGCAGCCCTTCGAGGGTTTCGCTGATCAGCTGCTTGCTGCTTTTGCCGACGTCCTGGGAGCGCTGGATGTTGTTCATCCGCACCTTGAGTTTGCGCAAGGCCGCCAGGTATCGATCCATGATCGTACTGTCGGCGCCTTCGGCGTTTTGCACGGCAAACACACGTGACACAGGCTCGAAGCGTTTCGCCAGACTGCCGTCGTCAACCGCCGGCAAAGGCGATATCAGCGTGCTTGGCGAGGCATTCTTGCCATCGAGAATACCGCTGACGCTGCTCCAGAATCCGTCGTCAGGCTTGATGCCTGCTGGCAGGGTTTCCCGCGAGGCAGGGACATCCCACTGGGTGTTGTCGTTGACCGCCGCCAGGAGAATTTTCACCGGCGAATTCTGCACATCGCTGAGCAGTGACAGTTGTTGGGTTGCATTGGCCATGTCAGTGAAATGGCGAACGCCGACGCTGTCGATCAGGGTGTACCAGGCCTGTGTGTAGTCGCGCTTGTAGCGCGTCATGAACTCACGGATGAAATTGGCTTTCTGCACGATGCTGTCGGCGCCTTCGCCGTCGAGCACCCAGTCCGATTCATTCTGCAGATTGCCCGACACCAGTTTGATCAGCTCCGGCTTGACGAATTGCTCCCAGCCCTGACGGGTGAAAATCGCCGGCACCGCTTCTGTGCCGTAGAGCAACTGTCGGCCTGGCAAGGGCACCAGATCGCTCAAGCCGACCGCCGGGAACTGGCGACTGGATTCCAATTGCAGGCGCAGGTATTCGCGGTCCACCAGCGAACTGGAAATCATGAAGGACTTCAGGCTGTTGCGGGTCTCACTGATGAGCTGTTCATTGCGTGACAAGGTCGGCGCCTGACCGGTCTTGAGCAGCTGCACATACACCGGCGCGTTGTCCTGGATCACCGCGCTGCTGACCGCGTTGTCGCTGCTGGCCGTGTTGGCCCAGGCGACCGGTAATGCAGCACTCACGAATTCGGGATCCGGATGCGTGGCGGGTTGGGTCAGCATCAGGTAGAGCTTGAGTGCGTTGTAAGACTCGATGATCGACGCAACCTGGCGCTCATCCAGCCGTCCCAACATTTCTTCGGACAGTGAAAGCCCGCCGGTAGTCGCCGACAGTTCAGCGGCATCGCTCGCCGTGGCAGGGTTGCGCAGCGCTGTCAGGGCTTCGCCGCGAGCCTTGTTTGCAATTCCCCTGGCGGCGCCATTGAGGCGGCCGGCGACATCACCGGTGCTGCGCGGCAGGTTGTTCAGGCGGGTCGGCAGTTTCTGCCCCTGCGCACGGGCTTTGGCTGAGCCGGTTTTGGACGTCGCAGGGGCAAAGTTGTTCTGCGGGTCCATGGTTTTTGCAAACTCATTGAACGCGCGCATCTGCAATTGCAATTGCAGGGTGATCGGTTCCAGCGCCTGAGTGCGCAGTTGCTGCAAGTAGGCGGTTTGTGCAACGCGGTAGACATCGTCACCCCGGTACAGGCCGGCGCCGAGTTGCAGCGGCACGCCTTTGGCTCGGTGCTTCTCGATGGCGGTGAGTTGCTCGCGCAGCAGTTCCAGGCCGTGGCCCGACGCGAGCAGCCGCGTGCTGTCCGGCGATTGTTGCAGTTCGGTCAGTTGCTCGCGCAGTGTCGCCAGCCACTGACGGTTGTTCTGGAACGACAGGGTTTGCCAGCCGATGAACGCGAGTCCCGCCATTACCGCCAGACCCAGCAGGGCAGGGCTGGCGGACTTGTTCTTGCCGAATCGCGACTGGTAGAGGGTCAAGTCGCGATCCGGGAAAATCACCCGACGGAACGTATCGGTGATGAAGTAGCTGCGGTCGCTGATTTTCCGGCTGCTGCCTTGCGCCTGTTTGTCGTGCTCGGGGGCGGGCTGCAAGGCGAACGACTCAGCCAGATCATCTTCATACACCTGGCTCAGTTGCTGGTCGGTCTGCAGGGCACTGGTGAAATAGAGTCCGCGCAGCAACAGTGGCGCACCACTGCGACGGGTTTCGGCGAAATGCTGGAGAAATTGCTCGAGCACGCCCGACAGCTCGGCGAAATAGTTGGGGAAGTTCAGCAGCGCGCTATTGGCATCGGCGCCCAACGCAATCATCTGGGCATCGACGTGGCGACGGATATGGCTGTGCAGGTTGGCCAGCTTGGCATCCAGCACCGGACGCAGGCCCTGGTTGCGGATCTCCGACAAACCGAAGGTCATGCCCAGCGGTTGTTGCCGTTCGTTCAGGTCCAGGCCTTCAAACGCCTGGCTGAACCCCGGCAGCTGATCAGTCTTGCTCAGCATCAGGTAAATCGGCGGGTTGACCTCCAGGCAATCGTTGTATTCCTCGATGCGTGAGACCAGTTGTGCGGCGAGCTCGTTGCGCTCGGCAGCACTGCACGCCAGCAGTTCCGGCAGGCTCACCACCAACACCAGACCATTGACCGCGGCCTTGCTGCGTTGTTTTTTCAGCATGCGCAGGAAAGCGGCGAATTCGCTGGCCGACGTGTCGTCCCGCAGATAACGGCCGGCCGTATCGATCATCACGGCCTCAGGGCTGAAATACCAATCGCAGTGTTGCGTACCGCTTTCGGTGTCGTTGGCACTGCTGGCAATGTTCGCCGACAGCCCCGAGCGGGTCAGCAATGAGGTCTTGCCCGCGGCCGACATGCCGATGACCAGGTACCACGGCAAATCGTAAAGCGCCGACGAACCGCCGCCGCCAGCCGAACGATCAGCGCGCAGCATGGCGATGGCGTGCTTGAGCCGCTCGCGCAGCACTTGCTGATCTCGGAACTCACCGGTGGAATTGAGCGACCGGTCGACTTCGATCTGCACCAGGTTTTCGAGGTTGTGTTCAGCCCGGATACGCTTGTACTGACGCAGCACAATGATCAGCAGGTAAAAGGCGCTGACGATCGCCATCGTCTCCAGCGCATAACCGCGCAGCCAACTCACCCGCGGGGCCACGAACCAGCTGACCGCCAGGCTGATCAGCCACAGGACGGGGATGAGAAACCAAAAACTTTTCAACAAACGCAATAATGTCTTCATGTCTTCCTGACTCGGTTACCTGACCTGTGCTCAGGCACTGAACAGCTGGCTGATTTGTTCGGACAGCGCGGCGACTTCTTTGCCCAGCAGCCAGTCCAGCGTCAGGTAAACACCTGCGCAGACCAGCGCAATCAGCGCCAGGTAGAGCCAAAGCGGAACTTCATGACGCAGCATCTGCGAAACCTGGTCTGGCAGTGCCCAGTCGGGCGAGAGTGCCTTGGGCGTCTTGCGAAACCGCGCGATGTCCTGGCCCAGGGTATTGGCCAGGTAACGCAATTGGTCCTTTTGCCCGATGCTGAATTTGCCTTCGAAACCCAATGCCAGGCACAGGTGGTAAACCTCGAGTACATCGAGGTTCTGTTTGACGTCGCCGCGCAACGAATCGATTTTTTCGAAGAAACCTTCACCGGCCAGGTGCACGCCGAAGTAGCGGAATTGCAACGGCTGCAATTCAAAGTGGCGGCGCAACTCGTTGTCGCCGGAGCGCAGCACGCTTTCATCGAGGAACGCACACAGCGCGTACTGGGTGTCTTTGACCTGTTCAACGCTGTAGTCGGCACTGCGCGCTTCACGCTCCAGTGTCTTGAAGAAAGCGTCGACGCTCGCTTCAAAGGCGCTGACCGAGGTCACTTGCCGACCCTTGCGCACGATCAGCGCCATGCTGATGAAATCCTGCACCAGGTCTTTGAGCGTCGGTTTTTCGCTGGCAGCCGCAACGGCGCCTTGCAGTACGGCTTCGGTCATTTGAGTACCGCCATCAGTTCAAGCTTGAGGTTGGTGAACGCGCTGGGCGCATAGAAAGAAATGGCCTGGGCACTCATCATGCGTTCGTAGACCCGGCCATGGGGCTCGATGGAGAAATAGTGATTGTCCAGTCGCACCGGGATC
The DNA here is from genome assembly GCF_004307665.1 of Pseudomonas sp. Sample_16. Taxonomy (NCBI): domain Bacteria; kingdom Pseudomonadati; phylum Pseudomonadota; class Gammaproteobacteria; order Pseudomonadales; family Pseudomonadaceae; genus Pseudomonas; species Pseudomonas sp. Sample_16. Next base: position 9,230 of record NZ_RCOB01000017.1, on the reverse strand, counting down.
GCATTGGGCAGGCGCGTCGAGTGGTTGAGCGTGACGCCCGGCATGGCGCTGTTGACCACCACTTCGATGTCCTCCGGCGAGCCGACCTTGAACGCCCGCGGCACCAGTTCCAACAGGCTTGCGCCTGGCATGTCGGCATGCACGGAAATGTAGAAATCCGCCTCTGCCAGCCGTGGATCGTGCAACTGCCCTTGCCAGTACGAGGGCTTGGTCTGCGTCAGGTTGATCACCACGCACTGGTTCGGCACGACGTTGTCGAGCAGCACGCGAATCATTTCGTCGAGCTTGACCAGCGAGGCCGCCGGGTCGTGGTGGTCGTACTCGGGAATGTCGTTGAGCTGCGTATCCAGCGAAAACGTCAACAGGCCGCCGGCGAGTTCGGCCAGGAACAGGTACAAACGTTCGGGATGCAAACGCGGGTGCGCGAGCAAATGCGCCAGGCTCGGGTGGGCGCGGTTCACCGTGTTCAGCAGCCAGAACAGGGTCACGTCGCTGGAACCGAACTCGGCGATCTGGTCCGCGCGCTCGCGACGGCGACCGGACAACGCCTTGCTCTTGGATTGCAATGCACCGAGCAAACGCTTGCCCAGCCCGACCAGGGTGTCGTGGGTGCCCAGGTGCAGCGTCGGGTGCACAAAATGCCCGTCGAGGTTGAAGCCGCCGATGTTGTTGCGTGACAGCCGGGCAATCGGGCACCAGGTGTAGCCATCAAGGTTGTCGCCGTCGATCAGCATCACCACGTTCAGGCGCAGGCTGGTGATTTCGTTTTCCAGGTCGCCTTCGTTGAGGTCCGGCAGGGTGTCGAACTGCTTGCGAAAGCGTCGTCCGGTCTTTTGTTCCTGGCCGTCTTCAACGTAATTCAGGCCGAAGGGCTCTGGCAGTTTCAGCGCGGCGTAGACCTTCAGGTCGTTTCCCTTGAGCAGGTCTTTCAAGTCACGGGCCGCGGGCAACGGATCATGCTGCGGCGCGTCGAACAGGCTGCCATCGGGAAACACCAGCTTCAGCCGTTTGAGCTGCAAGGAACCGGTGGCGAGGGCTTCCTCGTCCACTTCCAGCAACTGCACGCCCCAGTGAAAGGGCGTATTGCGCAGCGTCGCCTGCGCCAGCTGATGCTGGTGGAACTCATCCTGATACTGGAAATGTTGTGGCAAAAGGAACATGCCTTCGGACCACATCACCCGGCTTTGCTTACTCATTGAGCGCCTTCCAAAAATGAATTCAATTTCGAGTCCAGCGCTTTTTGCGCGGAACTGGCCGCTTTGTCCTGGGCCTTTTCGATCACGACGTCCTGAACCCGTTCGGCCAGCGTCGGCTGGACCTGCTGGTCGGGCAGGGTGTAGGCCTTGGCGAGCTGCTCTTCGGTCTTGGGTTTGTTCAGCACGTCGACGCCGCTGACGGCGGACACCGTGTTGTTGTCCACCAGCACCCGCAGGCCATCGGAAGAGAACCAGATGCCGTCCTTGCGCAACGAATTGGCGTCAAACGCGACCTTCCAGCGGCTGTTTTCCTCCGAGCGGAAAAAAGCCGCGACGCCGACATAACCTGCGGCTTTGTTCAGTGGCCACTTGTCGACCTGACCCATACCCGGCAGCAAAGTGATTTCACGGTTCTCGATCAGGGTATTGCCGAGGGCTTTTTGCGGGTCGTCCCACAACGAATCCGCGTCAACCGATGAAAAGCGCTCCAGAGAAGTCAGCTGGTAGACCCGCAGCACCACCGAAAGCGGTTTGCCGGAGGCGTCGGGGTTGAGCTGGTTGCCGCCGTCGGACGTCAGGATGACTTTTTCGCTGTCATCGAACAGCATGTCGCCGGCCCACGTGTCGTCGACCCGCTTGCCGACCCGGTCGGTGACGCCACACGCCGTCAGCGCCAGCATCACCGCCACCGCCGTCAGGCATTTAGCCAATGCCGTTTTCGCGGGCTGCTTCCCTGTTTGTCTGTTATCCATGACCGCTACCTGTAAATGCTCGATCAGCACAGGCGATAGGCGAAGTCGCCGTCGCTGCCCAATTCGATGTTCAAACTCTGGATCGGTTTGTCCTGCGCCATTCGCTCCAGTACCCGCTGCGCGAGTTCCGGCATCAGGGTCTTGGACAAAATGTTGTCGATGTTGCGGGCGCCGCTGTCGACTTCCGTGCAGCGCGAGGCAATGGCTTTGACCAGCGCCTCGTCATAGCTCAGGACGGCCTGATGATTGCGCTCGAAGCGCTGGCGAATGCGCTCCAGCTTGAGTGCGACGATGCGCTCCAGAATCGCGTCCTTGACCGGGTAGTACGGGACGATGGTCAGGCGGCCGAGGAAGGCTGGCTTGAATACCTGATTCAGCTCGTCACGCAGTCCTTCGACGATGGCTTCGGGCGTCGGTTGCGGCTGGGCATTGAGGCACCACTGCATGATGCGGTCGGTGCCGGTGTTGGACGTGAGGATGATCACGGTATTGCGGAAGTTGATCTCGCGACCCTCACCGTCATCCAGCACGCCTTTGTCGAACACCTGGAAAAACAGTTCGAGCACGTCCGGGTGGGCCTTTTCCACTTCATCGAGCAGCACCACGCTGTACGGCTTGCGCCGCACGGCTTCGGTCAGTACGCCGCCCTCGCCATAACCGACATAACCCGGCGGCGAGCCCTTGAGGCTGGAAACCGTGTGGGCTTCCTGGTACTCGGACATATTGATAGTGATGACGTTACGCTCACCGCCGTACAGGGTGTCCGCCAGCGCCAGTGCGGTTTCGGTCTTGCCGACGCCGCTCGGGCCGAGCAACAGGAACACGCCGATCGGTTTGTTCGGGTCTTCCATGCGGGCGCGGGAAATCTTGATGCGCTTGCCGATTTCATGCAGCGCGTGGTCTTGTCCGAGTACCCGCTCAGCCAGCAGTGCAGGCAGGCGCTGCACGGTTTCGATTTCGTCGCGCAGCATCTTGCCCAGGGGAATGCCGGTCCAGCCGGAAATCACTTCACCGATGGTGCCGCCATCCACCAGGGCATGCACCAGCGGTTGCTCGCCCTGGACGCTGGCCAGTTCGGCGCGTACGGCGGCAATCTCAATGGCATCGGGTGATTGATTCTCGGGGTGGCTGAGGGCACCGAGTTGCTCCACCAGTTGCAGCTCGCGTTGCCATTGTTGTTCGAGGGCGTCGCGGGTCTGCTGCTCATTCTGCAACTCGGCATTGAGGGCGGTCAGGCGTCGGGCGTGGTCGCTGCCTTTGGCGGCTTCCTGTTCAAGGACCGAAATTTCCGCCTGCAAGTTGTCGATCTGACGCTTGCAGTCTTCCAGCGGTCCCGGCTGCGCCGATTGCCCCAAGGCAACCCGTGCGCAAGCGGTGTCCAGCACACTGACGGCTTTGTCCGGCAACTGGCGCCCGGTGATGTAGCGATTGGACAGGCGCACGGCCTGCACCAGTGCTTCGTCCATCACCGTGACGTTGTGGTGCTCCTGCATCTTCGCCAGCAAGCCGCGCAGCATGTGGATCGCCTTGTCTTCGTCCGGCTCTTCGACCTTCACCACCTGGAAACGGCGGGCAAGGGCGGCATCCTTCTCGAAGTACTTCTTGTACTCGGCCCAGGTGGTCGCCGCGATGGTGCGCAGTTCGCCGCGAGCCAGGGCTGGCTTGAGCAGGTTGGCGGCATCGTTCTGCCCGGCCTGACCGCCCGAACCGATCAGGGTGTGCGCTTCGTCGATGAACAGAATGATCGGATGCAGGCTGCGCTTGGTTTCTTCGATGACCGACTTGAGACGGTTTTCGAATTCGCCCTTCACGCCGGCACCGGCCTGCAACAGGCCCAGATCCAGGGTGTGGATGGCGACGCCCTTGAGTACCGACGGCACGTCACCTTGAATGATGCGCAGCGCCAGGCCTTCGACCACGGCGGTTTTGCCGACGCCGGCTTCACCGGTCAGGATCGGATTGTTCTGGCGGCGGCGGGTCAGGATGTCGACCATCTGCCGCACTTCGAACTCCCGGCCCAGCACCGGGTCGATCCGGCCTTCGCGAGCGCTTTGCGTGAGATTGATGGTGTACTGATCGAGGGCCGGCGTCTTGCCGTTGCCTTTAACCGGGCTGCTGCTCACACCGCCAGTGGTGTCCAGTGGTTTGGCCTGTTGCGACTCGGCGCTGCCTTCTACCAACGCGTTGAGATTCACGCGCAGATCGTCGGCGTTGATCTTCTCCAGCTCGGCCGCACCCGCGATCACCACCCGGCGCAGCTCGTCGTCATCGAGCAAGGCCTGCAGCAGATGACCGGTGCGGATCTGTGCCTGGCCGAACTCGATGGACGCCAGGACCCACGCCTGCTCGATCATGCGAGTCAGGTGCGGGGACAGTGCCGGGGTGCGAGAATTGCCTTTTTTGAAAGTCCCCAGTGCCGTCACCAATTGCGCCTGCAAGCGCTCGGGCACCACATCGTAATGACGCAGGATCGCCGGCAGGTCGTTATCGCTGCTGTCGAGCAACTGCAACAACAGATGCTCGACTTCAACGTCGTAGTGGTGTTCCGACAGACAAAGCGCCGCGGCGCTCTCGGTGGCAGTGCGGCTGGTGTCGTTCAGCTTGGCGAACAGGGACTTCAGGTTCACAGGGAGACCCCATCAAAAGGAATGTGGAAGAGCGCGCAACGGGAGGGTTCCACGTCGACGCCTGGTCGTTTGAGCCAGCCGAGCCGGCCCAGTGAGACGTTGCCCTGGCGACCAAGGCGGGCGACGGGTACGGCTTGGGTCTTGAGCTTGGGCGCCAGTTGGAAGTCGAGTTCCGCACCGACATAGAAACGCACCAGTTCGAGCAATTTCTGGTAGTCGACGGCGCCTGGCTGCAAGCGTTGATAGTCGGCCAGTTCCAGTGGTGCGGTTTCGATGCGCACGCACGACTGGTAATCCCAGACCCGGTTACCGGCGACCGCGCTTTGCCCTAGCACGGCGTTCTTGCGGCCCAGTTGCGTGCATTGGCTGGCTTCGAGCTTCAGCCAGCGACCGGCGAACGGCTTGACCTTGAACGGCAGCGAAAAATAGAAGCTGAGCATCACTTCCAGGTTCAACGCATTGCGTGGTTTCTGGGCGAACAGGCCGGAGAAATAGCTGAACAGTTCGCGGCGCAGGGGCGAGCCTTGTTTGTCGAATTTCTGTTTCTGCGCCTCCGGGCCGAAGCCCACCAGGTTGAGCAGATAGCGGTCGAAATCCGAGCTGCCGTTGCGTTCGTACTCGATGTAAAACTTGTACTTTTGCCAGGCCTCGTAAAACAGCGTGGTCATGCGGTGCGAAAAGATGTCGAGGAAGGCGTGCGCTGCATCATCCCGATACTGGATGTGTCGCTCGATCAACAGCTCGGTGTATGGGCGCGGCAACACACCCGACGGCCCCACCAGTCCCATGAACGTGACTTGCACCTCGGACAGCGGCAGGCCAGCCACGGACACCTTGCCTTCGCGCTCAAACTGCAAGTCGCTGACTTCACTGGCCGGGAAGTTGAGCGACAGCTGCGAGCGAAAACGCAAAGGGTCTTCGTGCGGACGGGTTTGCAGGTCCATGCGCCCGGTTCTGCTGTAATGCAGGCGAAGCAAGCGCACCAATTGGAAAAACTCGAATCGGTGCGGCTCAGCCCGTGCCTGGTCAATCAGACCAGAGGTTGATCGCCGGTTCGCGGTGGCCATTGGACGACTCTCTTTTCGCGCTGCAAGGTGCGAAGGGTTAATTGGGTAAAACTGTTCATGGAGCAGTACTGACCAAAGAAGTGGTCGAGCACCATGCCGAACAAAAACACACCGCTGCCGGTGTATTGGCTTTCATCGAAATTGAGGGTGATACCGACGCCTCGAACGAAGTTCGGCCGCGGGTGGCCGATGCGTGCGACCACCGGTTCGCTGCTCACCGAGACGATGCCGTTGATCTGTTTGCGAATGGCCGACACGTTGCGGTAGTTGTAGAGCGACAGCAGCTCCAGCAGCACTTCGCGGCCACGGGACACCAGTGACATGTGGTTCAGCGACAGGTGCGAAATCAGTCGCCAGATCACCCCGTTGCCCAGCGGTACACGAACAGTGGCGGTGGGTTTGCGCAGGCAGCGGATGTCCTTGATCACCGAGTTGCCGGGGATATTGAAATCGCCGCGCTCGCCACCGAAAGGCAGCATCAGGGGCAGGTCGCGGTTGCTGCAGGTCAGGCGGATGCTCAACGTATCGTTGTTGGCCTCCAGCAAACCCAATTCGCGATCCACCACGCGGATAAACACGTTCGAGCCATCGCGCTGGCCGGACTGCACCGCGCGGCGCCGGGCAATCCAGAAACTTTGGCCGGGACCTTGATCGCCACGGGGTTCGAAAAACGGATGGCAAGTGCCGACCTGATCGATACCGCCGACCTTGCGCACGCGCCGTACGCGATCGATCGACACCACTTCGGCCGAGCTTTGCAGGCGCACATCCGGCGTCACCGCGTACTCGTGCTGAGCGTGGGTCAACTTGATTGGCTCGGCCTGCTGGCGGAACAGGTTGATGATCGGCGTGCAGTTGAGCTTGAAGTTATTACGCCCGATATTTTGCGTCAGACGCGCCAGGCGATCGCTGAGGTCGTAGTCGGAAAAGTAGAAGTTGACCTCGACTTTCTCGATCTCCTTGCCCGCCAGAATGCGCGCGAACCCAGACAGGTCGAAGAACATGAACTTGTCGGGGAAGGTGAAGTATTCGTGCAGCAAGCGATAACCGAGGAACGAGCGCTCCGAGTAATCCACCAGCCCTTCGTCCAGACCGTAACCGACAGCTTTCAGCGCGTTGGCCGGCAAGACCACCTCGCGGCTGCGCCCCTGATCCTCGAAGCTCAACGTGGCCTTGGCCAGGTTGTTGAACAGCAGCTCGTACAGTTGCAGCATCAACGTGCTTTCGCCGTCGAGGAAAAACCGCAGGCTGTCGAGTTCCATCTTGCCGAACATCACATCGGAGGTCGCTGTCAGGCCGATGCGCAAGCGGGCGACCAGGTCGGCGCTGTGGCCGTTGAATGCCGAGCGCTCCATCTCGATGAACGACGCCTGCTGCACGGCTATTGGCCACAGCTCGACCGGGTAGCAGGTGCGGAATTTACACACCACGCCATCGATCGGGTTGGCACTGAGCTCGGTATGCCGGGGCACACGGAACGCTTCGGTGACCTTTTCCTGTTTGCCCAGGTTGAACTCGACGATCGACATCGACGGGGTAGGGCGCAGGTAATGCGGGTACAGCACTTCGAGAAACGATTCGACGATTTCCGGCAGCTCATCGTCGAGTTTTTTGTGCACCCGCGCAGAGAGAAACGAGAACGCTTCGATCAAGCGCTCGGTGTGCGGGTCTTCGCAGTTATCGCCCTCGATGAGCAACCGCGAAGCGATTTTCGGATACTGGCTCGCAAACTCCTGGCCCAAAAAGCGCAGGTGCGACAGTTCCTTTTCGTAATAGGGCAGCAGATCGTCGAGCATCAGTTGAGGTTCTGCACTTTGTATTCCTGGGTGTTGACCTGCAGCACCGCGTCGAAGGACACCTGACGGGTGATGTCTTGCAGGCGCAGGACCGCGTCCACGCGAAAGGTCAGCATGCGTTGGCCGGTCTGTTGTGCGAGCAGCTGGACTTTTACGCTGCGAAAGCGCCGGTCGCCGACCGTGATCGCCTTCTCCAGCTGCCGCTGGATCAACAGGCGATCTTTCGGATCAAGTACGCTGCGACTGGTGAAATCCGGCATGCCGTAGTCGAGGATGGTGCCGCCCAGATTGACGAAACCGTCCAGCTCGCTGGCGACCAGGGACTGGCGGGTGTTGACCAGAATCTCCAGGTCGCGAACGATGCTGGCCTTGTAATCGGCCAGCGAACACAAGCGTTGCGATGACGCTTCGATGGACTGATGCGGACGATCGTCCAGCAATCGGTCCAGCAGTGATGGCAACAGCTTGTGTTGACTCGTCATATCGCCTTCCTGGCAAAGTGTTCGATCAGCCGCGGGTCGATTGCGGCAATTCAGCAACCAGACGCAACGATGCAGTCAGTTCGTCCAGTTGATAGTGCGGGCGCAGGTACGTCACAGCCTTGTAGACGCCCGGCTTGCCCGGCACCTCGAACACTTCGGCACGCGCTTCGCGCAATGGGAACTTGGCCTTGGCTTCCTGGCTCGCGGTGTCGTCCAGCAACACGTAGCTCGACAGCCACTTGTTGAGGAACAGTTCGACGTCCTTGCGCGAGGCGAAGCTGCCGATCTTGTCGCGCATGATCGCCTTCATGTAGTGCGCGATGCGCGAAGTGGCGAAGATGTACTGCAACTGTGCGGAAAGCCGGGCGTTGGCGTTGGCGATATCGGTGTTGTACTGCTTCTGCTTCTGCGCCGACTGGGTGCCGAAGAACGCGGCGTAGTCGGTGCCTTTGCAGTGCACCAGCGGAATGAAACCGAGGTCCGACAGCTCTTTCTCGCGGCGGTCGGTGATGGCGATCTCGGTCGGACACTTGAGGGCGATTTCACCGTCATCGGTCTTGAATGTGTGGGTCGGCAAACCTTCAACCAGACCACCACCCTCGACACCACGAATTGCCACGCACCAGCCGTAACGGGAGAACGCATCAGTGACCCGAGTGCCCAGTGCGTAGGCGGCGTTCATCCACAGGTACTTGTTGTGGTCGCGTCCGTCGACGCTTTCGACGAAGTTGAATTCCTCGACCGGCGTGGTATCCGGGCCATACGGCAGGCGACCGAGCACGTGGGGCAGGGTCAGGCCGACATAGCGCGAGTCTTCGGAGGCGCGGAACGACTTCCACTTGGCGTATTCGACGGTGTCGAAAATCTTCGCCAGATCCCGTGGCCCGGACATGTCGGTAAACGAATCCCAGCCGAACAGTTCAGGCGAGGCTGCCGAGATGAACGGCGCGTGGGCGGCTGCGGCGACGTGGGAAATCTCTTCGAGCAGGTACATGTCTTCCGGGCTGCGGTTGAACTCGTAGTCACCCAGCAGCATGCCGAACGGTGCACCGCCGAAGGTGCCGTACTCTTCTTCGTAGATCTTCTTGAACAGCGCGCTCTGGTCGAATTCAGAAGCGGCCTTGAGATCACGCACCAGGTCTTTCTTCGACGCGTTGAGCAAGTGAATCTTCAGCGTGGTGCTGGTTTCGGTCTGGTCGACCTGATACTTCAGGCCACGCCAGGACGCTTCCAGCTGCTGGAATTCACTGGCGTGCATCGACGGCCTGCGTCATGGCCTGGTGCGCTATCGCGCGGCGTTGTTGATTGCG
>NZ_RCOB01000121.1:0-43220 GCF_004307665.1 Pseudomonas sp. Sample_16 | reverse complement strand
GCCGGTAACATTTTCGACCTGGTAGAAAAATTCGCCGGTTACGGCTTCAACAAATCCCACTCCGCCGCCTACGGCCTGGTGTCGTACCAGACCGCGTGGCTGAAAGCGCATTACCCGGCGCCATTCATGGCCGCGGTACTTTCGGCGGACATGCACAACACCGACAAGGTCGTGACCTTGATCGAAGAAGTGCGCACGATGAAGCTGCGCCTCGATGCGCCGGATGTGAACACCTCGGAGTTCAAGTTCACGGTGAACGACGAAGGCCGGATCATTTACGGTCTCGGCGCGATCAAGGGTGTGGGTGAAGGCCCGGTGGAGGCGATTACCGAAGCGCGTCAGCACGGCCCGTTCAAGGACCTGTTCGACTTCTGCGCCCGGGTTGACCTCAAGCGCATCAACAAGCGTACCCTCGACGGCTTGATTCGCAGCGGTGCGCTGGATCGTCTTGGCCCGTATTTCCATGATGAACAGAAAGCCTATCAGGCCAATATCGACCGCAATCGTGCGGTGCTGTTGACGGCCATGGAAGAAGCGATCAAGGCCGCCGAGCAAACCGCACGCACTCAGGACAGCGGTCACTCCGACCTGTTTGGCGGTCTGTTTGTCGAGGCAGACGCTGACGTCTACGCCAACCATCGCAAGGCCAAGGAGCTGACTCTCAAGGAACGCCTGAAAGGGGAGAAAGACACCCTCGGCCTGTACCTGACCGGCCACCCGATCGACGAATACGAAGGTGAAATCCGCCGTTTCGCCCGCCAGCGCATCATCGATCTGAAGCCGGCGCGCGACACCCAGACCGTCGCCGGGATGATCATCGCCTTGCGGGTGATGAAAAACAAAAAGGGCGACAAGATGGGCTTCATCACCCTCGACGACCGCTCTGGCCGGATTGAAGCCTCGCTGTTTTCCGAGGCGTTCCATGCTGCACAGTCGCTGTTGCAGACCGACGCGATGGTGGTGGTCGAAGGCGAGGTCAGCAACGACGACTTCTCCGGTGGCCTGAAGCTGCGGGTCAAGCGGGTGATGAGCATGGAAGATGCGCGCACCAACCTGGCCGAGAGCCTGCGTTTGAAACTGCACGCCAAGGATCTCAAGGGCGATCAGCTACGCTGGCTGGGTGAGCTGCTCAAACGTCACCGCGGCGCGTGCCCGATCACCATGGACTACACCAGTCCCGATGCGAAGGCCTTGCTGCAGTTCGGCGAAGGCTGGCGAATCGATCCGGCGGATGCGTTGATTCAAGCCCTGCGTGACCAGTTCGGGCGAGACAACGTCTTCCTCCAATACCGTTGACCGGCAGGTAATATCAGAACGCCTGCCCGCAACCTGAATTTTTAATCTCGACCTCAGCGCGCCTCTCCCTTAAGGTAGGGCGCGAATAGACAACCGGCCGGCCCAAGATCACTTGGGACTCGACCCAAGACGGACGCCTATGAACCCGAATTTTCTAGATTTCGAACAGCCGATCGCCGACCTGCAAGCCAAGATCGAAGAGTTGCGCTTGGTCGGTAATGACAATTCGCTGAATATCGGCGATGAGATCTCCCGCCTGCAGGACAAGAGCAAGACGCTGACCGAAGATATCTTTGGCAAGCTGACCAGCTGGCAGATCGCTCGTCTGGCGCGTCACCCGAAACGTCCTTACACCCTGGACTACATCGAACACATCTTCACCGAGTTCGACGAGTTGCACGGTGACCGCCACTTCTCCGACGACGCTGCAATCGTCGGCGGTATCGCTCGTCTGGACGACCAGCCGGTGATGATCATCGGCCACCAGAAAGGCCGTGAAGTGCGCGAGAAGGTTCGCCGCAACTTCGGTATGCCGCGTCCGGAAGGCTACCGCAAGGCTTGCCGCCTGATGGAGATGGCCGAACGCTTCAAGATGCCGATCCTGACCTTCATCGACACCCCGGGCGCCTACCCGGGCATCGACGCGGAAGAGCGCAACCAGAGCGAAGCGATCGCCTGGAACCTGCGCGTCATGGCACGCCTGAAAACCCCGATCATCGCCACTGTAATCGGTGAAGGTGGTTCCGGTGGCGCTCTGGCCATCGGCGTGTGCGATCAACTGAACATGCTGCAGTACTCGACCTACGCAGTGATCTCGCCGGAAGGTTGCGCTTCGATTCTGTGGAAAACCGCCGAGAAAGCGCCGGATGCCGCCGAAGCGATGGGTATCACCGCCGAGCGTCTCAAAGGCCTGGGCATCGTCGACAAGGTGATTGGCGAGCCTCTGGGTGGCGCCCACCGTGATCCGGCCGCTGCGGCTGCTTCGATCCGTGCCGAGCTGAGCTCGCAACTGGCAATGCTCAAGAAGCTTGATCACAAGGCGCTGCTCGACCGTCGTTACGAGCGCCTGATGAGCTACGGTCTGTAATCAGATCACGCTGTACCCATGTGGGAGCGAGCCTGCTCGCGATAAGGGTTTAACATTCAACAAATCTGTTGGCTGTTCTACCGCTATCGCGAGCAGGCTCGCTCCCACATTTGATTTGTGCAAAGGGACATATATGGATCGGCCCGGAATTGATTTGCCTTCCAGACTCTTGCTGAATCTGAAGCGCTGGCGCAACGCCTCCGCTTGGCGCATCGCCTTCTCTGGTGGTCTCGACTCCACCGTTTTGTTGCACCTTCTCGTACACCTCGCAAAAACCGAATCCCTGCCGGCGCTAAGCGCCATTCATGTTCATCACGGCCTTCAAGCTGTGGCTGATGCGTGGCCGGAGCATTGTCGGTCGGTTTGTGATGCCTTGGGTGTGCCACTACACGTCGTGCACGTACAGGTGCAACCCGGCGCCAGCCTGGAGCGTGCGGCCCGGGAGGCGCGCTATGCCGCCTTCAACCAGATCACTCAAGCCAATGAAATACTGCTGACCGCGCAACACCGCGATGATCAGGCGGAAACCCTGTTGTTCCGGTTGTTGCGTGGGGCAGGGGTGAGAGGGTTGTCGGGAATGCCGCGCCAGCGTGTATTGGGGAAAGGCCATCTACTGCGGCCATTGCTCGATGTCACGAGGGCCGGGCTGGAAGCCTATGCCAGCGAAAACCATTTGAGCTGGATCGAGGATCCTTCCAATCAGGATCGGCAGTACTCGCGCAACTACCTGCGCCATCAGGTGTTCCCGGTGCTGTCGGAGCGCTGGCCGCAAGCGATGGCGACCATGGCCCGCAGTGCTGCGCATCTGAGCGAGGCGCAGGGGTTACTCGATGATCTTGCGCAAATCGACTTGAGCCAGGCGATCACGCCAAGTGATTTCGATTGGCTGGGCTTGCCGTCTCTGGAGCTGGTAGCGCTGGAAAAACTATCCGCTGCCCGGCAACGCAACGCGCTCAGTCACTGGCTTGAGCCGCGGACAAGGTTGCCCGACAGTGACCATTGGTCGGGTTGGGACAATTTGCGTGATGCAGCGCACGATGCCCGACCGATCTGGCGCCTGGCGGATGGCGAATTGCATCGGGCGGGTGGGCGCCTGTGGTGGTTGTCGGGCATCTGGTTGAGGCCGGTGCCCGATGCCGGAAACTGGCCTGACCCCGCGCTGCCGTTGGCATTGCCCGGCAACGGCGTGCTCACGCTGACGGGGCAATTGCCCGATGGCCCTTTGCAGATCCGCTATCGTGAAGGTGGCGAAATCATGGAGTTACCGCACCGCGGTCATCGCGATCTCAAGCGTTTGCTCAATGAGCGGGGGGTGCCGCAGTTCGTGCGCGGCAGATTGCCGCTGCTGTTCAAGGGCGAGCAATTGCTGGCGGTGGCGAACCTTCAGGGCCTGGAGGGTGGCAAGGCAGGAGAATGGAAATTGCATTGGCAGCCGCCGATCGAAGATCAAGGTTTGAGCTGAAAGGGGCTTTCCGGTAGACTACGCTCCCTTCTTGATACAACTTCTGTGGATTCGCCTGAATTGCAGGAGTTGCCGATTACCAAGCAGTCTTTGCTGGGCGATTCCAAAAAATGTGTAGCGAGCAACGTACCGGTGTTTCATCTTCCGGTCTGTCCCAACGCGGCGGTTTTTTTGAAAGGTGCACTGTGATTAATGCAGGTGATCGGGGGCTTCGGCCTTCCTTCGCTTTCCCCGGCGGCTCGGACCGCTTTAACGCAGACTTCTAGGGTTTTTCATGACGCGCTACATATTCGTCACGGGCGGTGTTGTTTCTTCATTGGGGAAAGGCATTGCATCGGCATCATTGGCGGCCATCCTGGAGGCGCGGGGACTTAAGGTCACCATGCTGAAGCTGGACCCGTACATCAACGTCGACCCGGGCACCATGAGCCCGTTCCAGCACGGTGAAGTGTTCGTCACCCACGACGGCGCCGAGACCGACCTGGACCTGGGCCACTACGAGCGGTTCATCCGCACGACCATGACCCAGAACAACAACTTCACCACTGGCCGTGTCTACGAGCATGTGCTGCGCAAAGAGCGCCGTGGTGACTACCTGGGTGCAACCATCCAGGTGATTCCGCACATCACCGACGAAATCAAGCGCCGCATCATCAAGGGTGCAGGCGATGCCGACGTGGCAATGGTCGAGATCGGTGGCACCGTGGGTGACATCGAATCCCAACCGTTCCTCGAAGCCATCCGCCAGTTGCGTTTCGAAGTCGGCGCCAAGCGCGCGATGCTGATGCACCTGACACTGGTGCCGTACATCGCCACTGCCGGCGAAACCAAGACCAAGCCAACCCAGCACTCGGTCAAGGAACTGCGCTCCATCGGCCTGCAGCCTGACGTGCTGGTCTGCCGCTCCGATCACCCGATCGATGTCTCTTCCCGTCGCAAGATCGCGCAATTCACCAACGTTGAAGAACGTGCGGTGATCGCGCTGGAAGACGCCGACACCATCTACAAGATCCCGGGCATCCTGCACTCCCAGGGCCTGGACGATTTCGTCGTCGAGCGTTTCGGTCTGCAATGTGGCGGTGCCGATCTGTCCGAGTGGGAAGCCGTGGTCGACGCCAAGCTCAACCCTGAGCACGAAGTCACCATCGCCATGGTCGGCAAGTACATGGAGCTGCTCGATGCCTACAAGTCGCTGATCGAAGCGATGAGTCACGCCGGTATCAGCAACCGTACCAAGGTCAACCTGCGCTACATCGATTCCGAAGACATCGAAAACCAGGGCACCGCGCTGCTCGAAGGCGTCGACGCCATCCTGGTTCCGGGCGGCTTCGGCCTGCGTGGCGTGGAAGGCAAGATCACTGCCGTTCAATACGCTCGTGAAAACAAGGTTCCGTACCTGGGCATCTGCCTGGGCATGCAAGTGGCGGTGATCGAGTTCGCTCGTAACGTCATGGGCTGGAAAGACGCCAACTCCACCGAGTTCGATCGTGCAAGCGGTCACCCGGTCGTGGGTCTGATCACCGAGTGGGAAGACGCCACTGGCGCCGTCGAAACCCGTACCGAAGCTTCCGACCTGGGCGGCACCATGCGCCTCGGCGCGCAGGATTGCCTGCTGGAGCCGGGTTCGCTGGTTCACGGTTGCTACGGCAAGGACGTGATCGTCGAACGTCATCGTCATCGCTATGAAGTGAACAACAACCTGCTGCCGCAAATCATCGAAGCCGGCCTGAAAATCTCCGGTCGTTCCGGTGATGGCGCGCTGGTTGAAGTGGTTGAAGCACCGGATCATCCATGGTTCGTGGCTTGCCAGTTCCACCCGGAGTTCACCTCGACACCACGCGACGGTCACCCGTTGTTCAGCGGTTTCGTCAAGGCAGCGTTGGCTCAACACCAGAAGAAGGCGTAAACCGATGGCGCAGAAGATCATCCGCGTAGGCGATATCGAGATTGCCAACGACAAGCCAATGGTGCTGTTCGGTGGCATGAACGTGCTGGAAAGCCGTGACATGGCGATGCAGGTCTGCGAAGAGTACGTAAAGGTCACCGAAAAACTCGGTATCCCTTACGTGTTCAAGGCCAGCTTCGACAAGGCCAACCGTTCCTCCGTGACCTCTTACCGTGGCCCCGGCCTGGAAGAGGGCATGCGGATTTTCCAGGACATCAAGCAAGCCTTCGGCGTGCCGATCATCACCGACGTCCACGAGCCTGAGCAGGCCGCGGTCGTCGCTGAAGTCTGCGACATCATCCAGTTGCCGGCCTTCCTGTCGCGCCAGACCGACCTGGTGGTCGCAATGGCCAAAACGGGCGCCGTGATCAATATCAAGAAAGCCCAATTCCTCGCGCCACAGGAAATGAAACATATCCTGAACAAGTGCGTCGAAGCCGGTAACGATCAGTTGATCCTCTGCGAGCGTGGTTCGAGCTTCGGCTACAACAACCTGGTCGTCGACATGCTCGGCTTCGGCATCATGAAGCAGTTCGAGTACCCGGTGTTCTTCGACGTGACCCACGCGCTGCAAATGCCTGGTGGTCGCGCCGACTCCGCCGGCGGCCGTCGTGCCCAGGTCCTCGACCTGGCGAAAGCCGGCATGAGCCAGTCCCTGGCCGGCCTGTTCCTGGAAGCCCACCCGGACCCGGACAACGCCAAATGCGACGGCCCTTGTGCCTTGCGCCTGGACAAACTGGAGCCATTCCTGGCCCAGCTCAAAGCTCTGGACGAACTGGTTAAGAGTTTTCCGACGGTAGAAACCGCGTAATCCTCATTTCTCCGGTAAAGTACCGCACGAATTAACGCTCAGGCCCTCGGGCCTGAGCCTTATCGTCCGCAAGACTGCCCGCTGCACATCGCTTGCCGACGGTAAAAGATTTCCTCTAGCTGCGTCGTTTTCGTCAACTTTGGAGTGTTTACAACAATGGCTAAAATCGTCGACATCAAAGGTCGTGAAGTTCTCGACTCCCGTGGCAATCCCACCGTGGAAGCGGATGTGCTTCTCGATAACGGCATCATCGGCAGCGCTTGCGCGCCGTCCGGTGCTTCCACTGGCTCGCGTGAAGCGCTCGAGCTGCGTGATGGCGACAAGAGCCGTTACCTGGGCAAGGGCGTTCTCAAAGCCGTAGCCAACATCAACGGTCCGATCAAGGACCTGTTGAAAGGCATGGACCCAAGTGACCAGAAAGCCCTCGACCTGGCGATGATCAAGCTCGACGGTACTGAAAACAAGGCCACCCTGGGCGCCAACGCGATCCTCGCCGTTTCCCTGGCTGCGGCCAAGGCGGCAGCACAGGACCAGGACCTGCCGTTGTACGCCCACATCGCCAACCTGAACGGCACCCCGGGTGTCTACTCGATGCCGGTTCCGATGATGAACATCATCAACGGTGGCGAGCACGCCGATAACAACGTCGACATCCAGGAATTCATGGTTCAGCCGGTTGGCGCCAAGTCTTTCTCGGAAGGTCTGCGTATGGGCACCGAGATTTTCCACCACCTCAAAGCCGTACTGAAGGCCCGTGGCCTGAGCACTGCCGTCGGTGACGAAGGTGGTTTTGCACCGAACCTGGCTTCCAACGAAGACGCACTGAAAGTGATCTCCGAAGCTGTGGCCAACGCCGGCTACAAACTCGGCACCGACGTGACCCTGGCCCTGGACTGCGCGGCCAGCGAATTCTACGAAGACGGCAAGTACAACCTGTCCGGCGAAGGCCAGGTGTTCACCGCTGAAGGTTTCGCCGACTACCTCAAAGGCCTGACCGAGCGTTACCCGATCATCTCCATCGAAGATGGCTTGGACGAGTCCGACTGGGCTGGCTGGAAAATCCTCACCGACAAGATCGGCGAGAAGACCCAACTGGTAGGCGACGACCTGTTCGTGACCAATACCAAGATCCTGAAAGAAGGCATCGATAAAAAGATCGCCAACTCGATCCTGATCAAGTTCAACCAGATCGGCACCCTGACTGAAACCCTGGAAGCCATCCAGATGGCCAAGGCCGCCGGTTACACCGCCGTGATCTCGCACCGCTCGGGCGAAACCGAGGATTCGACCATTGCCGACCTGGCCGTGGGCACCTCGGCTGGCCAGATCAAGACCGGTTCCCTGTGCCGCTCCGACCGCGTGTCCAAGTACAACCAACTGCTGCGTATCGAAGAGCAGTTGAACGGCAAAGCCAAGTACAACGGCCGCAGCGAATTCCGCGGCTAAGTCGTACGGGTAAAAAAAGTCAGCGGATTGTGTCGGAAAAATCGCTACGGCGTGGTTTTTGCCACTAATCTGATGCCTTATCAGCACAAGCCTGGGTTTTCCAGGCTTCGTGCTATCAGTAGCTTCATGTTGTGGTGTGGCTGTCTTTTTTCACTGGATACCTGATATTCGATGCGCAGTCCCAATTGGTTGTTCCTCGTCTTGCTCCTGTTGCTGGCTGGCCTGCAGTACCGCCTGTGGGTGGGTAATGGCAGTCTGGCGCAAGTGGCCGAGCTGAAGCAGCAGATCGCGGATCAGCAAGCTGAGAATCAGGTGTTGCTTGAGCGCAATCGGGTGATGGACGCTGAAGTCAGCGAATTGAAAAAAGGCATGGAGACCGTTGAAGAGCGGGCTCGTCACGAGTTGGGCATGGTCAAGGACGGTGAAACCCTTTACCAGTTGGCCCAATGAACCCGACGTTACCGGCCTTCTGGGCCGTGATTCCTGCCGCGGGCATCGGTGCCCGTATGGCCGCGGACCGTCCCAAGCAATACTTGCAACTGGGCGGGCGCACAATTCTCGAACACAGCCTCGGCTGTTTCCTCGATCATCCATGCCTCAAAGGCCTGGTGGTCAGTCTTGCTGTCGATGATCCTTATTGGCCTAACCTGGCTTGTGCTGGCGATGCGCGTATAACGCGGGTCGAGGGCGGCGCCGAGCGTTCCGGTTCGGTACTCAATGCCCTGCTGCATCTGCATGCACAAGGTGCCGATGACGAAGATTGGGTGTTGGTTCACGATGCGGCGCGACCGAATCTCAGCCGTGACGATCTCGACAAATTGCTGGCAGAACTGGCTGACGATCCGGTAGGCGGGTTGCTGGCGGTTCCAGCGCGGGACACGCTCAAACGGGTCGATAAACACGGACGTGTCGTCGAAACCGTGGACCGCAGCGTGATCTGGCAAGCGTACACGCCGCAGATGTTTCGACTTGGTGCGTTGCATCGGGCGTTGGCAGACAGTCTGGTGGCGGATGCTGCGATCACTGATGAAGCGTCGGCTATGGAGTGGGCTGGTTCATCGCCACGCCTTGTCGAAGGGCGTTCCGACAATCTCAAGGTCACACGTCCCGAAGATCTTGAATGGTTGAGACAGCGCTGGGCCAATCGTCACTGATTGACTTGAATTCAGTATTGCCCCAATCGCCGGCAAGCCGGTCTCACTCCTACAAGGTTCATTGGTTTACACAAGATTTGTGTGTCTTCCCCGTCCACTGTAGGAGTGAGCCTGCTCGCGATTGCGGTAGTCCAGGCCCCCGATCTCTTGCTGGCACGCAGTTGAGCGTCTAGCTTCGGTACTCCGGCCTTTCAGCCAACCCTTCCTTCAAATAATCCACCAACTTGCGCACTTTCGGCGACAGATGCCGCTGCTGTGGATAAAGCGCCCACACTGCTGTGTTTGGCGGTTGATGCGCCTCTAGCAGAGAAATCAACGCACCGCTTTTCAGATGCTCCAGCACGTAGTAATCCGGCAACTGACACAACCCGACGCCTTGTAGCGCAGCATCCAATACCGCTTGCCCACTGTTGCAGCGCCAGTTTCCCTGCACCCGTTGCGAATATTCCCGCCCGTTCTGTTCCAGCTGCCACAGGTCAGAGCTGCCGATGAGGCAGTTGTGACGGCTCAGTTCCGACAAGCTGTGTGGGCGGCCGTACCGTTCAAGGTAGGACGGTGCGGCGCAGAGAAACATTCGCCGTGGTGCGAGGCGGGTGGCGACCAGTCTTGAGTCCTGCAAGCGTCCGAGGCGGATCGCCAGGTCGAGGCCTTCATGCACCAAATCGAGTTGGCGATTGCTCAATTCGATGTCAATCCGCAGTTGCGGATAAAGCCCCATGAAACGGGTAACCAGCGGCACGATAAAGCGTTCGCCGTAAGCCACCGCGCAGGTCATGCGCAACATGCCTTTGGGTTCGCTGGTCAGATCGCTGACCGCGCGCAACGCTTCTTCGCGTCCATCCTGCAGGCGTTGGCAATGTTGCAGAAAAGTCTGTCCGGCTTCGGTCAGTGTCACCCGCCGTGTACTGCGGTAAAGCAGTCGGGTTTGCACGCGCTCTTCAAGGCGTACGATCTGTCGACTGATGTGTGAGGAAGAAACGCCCAATCTCTCGGCGGCAGCGGTGAACTGGCTGCATTCAGCGACGGCGACGAATTCGTCGATGCCTTCCCAGCGGTTGTCGGACATCAAAGATTATCCCTGCATGGCAATAATGTTTTGCATTTGTCCTGATTATTCACCGTAAGGCGCTGTATTACACTCCTTGTCTCGTTTTTATTCACTGGAGCATCACCATGATCAAGTCGCGCGCTGCCGTTGCCTTCGAGGCCAAGAAACCTCTGGAGATCGTTGAGGTCGATGTCGCCATGCCCAAAGCCGGTGAAGTCTTGCTGCGCGTGGTGGCCTCGGGTGTCTGCCATACCGACGCCTACACGTTGTCGGGCGCTGATCCGGAAGGCATCTTTCCGTCGATCCTGGGTCACGAAGGCGGGGCGATTGTCGAAGCGATCGGCGAAGGTGTGACTTCCGTGGCGGTCGGCGACCATGTCATTCCGCTGTACACCCCGGAATGCCGCCAGTGCAAATTCTGCCTGTCGGGCAAGACCAACCTGTGTCAGGCGATTCGCGCAACCCAGGGCAAAGGCCTGATGCCTGACGGCACTTCGCGTTTCTCCTACAAGGGCGAAACGATTTTCCACTACATGGGCACCTCGACGTTTTCCGAGTACACCGTGCTGCCGGAAATCTCCGTCGCCAAAATTGCCAAGGAAGCGCCGCTGGAAAAAGTTTGCCTGCTGGGTTGCGGTGTCACCACCGGTATTGGTGCGGTGCTCAACACTGCCAAGGTGAAACCCGGTGATACCGTGGCCATTTTCGGCCTTGGCGGCATCGGTCTTTCTGCCATCATCGGTGCGGTGAAAGCCAAGGCTGGTCGGATCATTGCCATCGACATCAACCCGGCCAAATTCGAGATCGCCAAACAGCTGGGTGCAACCGATTGTGTAAACCCGAAAGACTTCGACCGTCCGATCCAGGAAGTCATCGTCGACATGACCGATGGCGGCGTCGACTTCTCGTTCGAGTGCATCGGCAATGTGCAACTGATGCGTGCTGCGCTTGAATGCTGCCACAAGGGTTGGGGCGAGTCGGTGATCATCGGTGTGGCCGGTGCCGGTCAGGAAATCGCCACCCGTCCGTTCCAATTGGTCACCGGCCGCGTCTGGCGCGGTTCGGCGTTCGGTGGCGTACGTGGCCGTACCGAGTTGCCAAGCTACGTGGAAATGGCTGAGACCGGCGAGATCCCGCTGGATACTTTCATCACCCACACCATGGGCCTGGAAGATATCAACAAGGCTTTCGACCTGATGCATGAAGGAAAAAGCATCCGCTCTGTCATCCATTTCTGAGGTCTGCCATGAGCCTGGAAAATATCTCCTGCCAGAAGAGTTTTGGCGGCTGGCACAAACGCTATCGCCATCGCTCCGAAGTGCTCGGCTGTGACATGGTGTTTGCCGTGTACCTGCCGCCGCAAGCGGAGCAGGGTGGCAAGCTGCCGGTGCTGTACTGGCTGTCCGGCCTGACCTGCACTGACGAGAACTTCATGCAAAAGGCCGGCGCCCTGCGCATGGCCGCCGAACTGGGGCTGATCATCGTCGCACCAGACACCAGCCCTCGCGGTCCTGATGTACCGGGGGATCCTGATGGTGCGTGGGACTTTGGTCTCGGTGCCGGGTTTTATCTGAATGCCACGCAGGAACCGTGGTCGCGGCACTATCGGATGCATGACTATGTTGTGCAGGAATTGCCCGCTTTGGTTGAGGCGCATTTCCCCGCATCCGAAAAGCGCGGCATCAGCGGTCACTCCATGGGCGGTCACGGTGCGCTGGTATGTGCCTTGCGCAATCCGGGGCGATATCTGTCAGTGTCGGCGTTTTCGCCGATCAACAATCCGATGGACTGCCCGTGGGGGCAGAAGGCCTTTTCCCGTTATCTGGGAGAGGACCGTTCGAAATGGCGCGAATGGGATGCCTGTGCCTTGATTGCCGAGGCTGACGAGAAGCTGCCGCTGCTGGTGGACCAAGGTGATCGCGACGATTTCCTCGCCACTCAGCTCAAGCCGCAAGCCTTGCAACAGGCGGCCAAACTGGCCGGTCATCCACTGACGTTGCGCCTGCAGCCCGGTTACGACCACAGCTATTTCTTCATCGCCAGCTTTATCGATGATCACTTGCGGCATCACGCGCATGCTCTAGCAGGTCAATAGCAGGTAGAATCACGCCCTGACAAAAATCGGGGCGTTTTTTTATGCGTATTGGCCACGGCTATGATGTGCACCGTTTCGCTGAAGGCGATTTCATTACTCTGGGCGGCGTGCGCATCGCACACAGCTTCGGGCTGCTCGCTCATTCCGACGGTGACGTCCTGCTGCACGCCTTGAGCGATGCCTTGCTCGGCGCTGCTGCGCTGGGTGATATCGGCAAGCATTTCCCGGACACCGACCCGCAATTCAAGGGTGCCGACAGCCGTGCGCTATTGCGTCATGTCGTCGCACTGATCCACGCCAAAGGCTGGAAGGTTGGCAACGTCGATAACACCATCGTCGCCCAGGCGCCGAAAATGGCTCCGCATATCGAATCGATGCGTGCGCTGATTGCCGCGGATCTTCAAGTTGAGTTGGATCAAGTGAACGTAAAAGCTACCACCACCGAAAAGCTCGGCTTTGTCGGTCGCGAAGAAGGCATCGCCGTGCATTCCGTTGCCTTGTTGCTGCGCGCATGAACGAACTGCAATTGCTTGGCCCGCGCGCCTACGGTGAGCCCTTGGGCACCGCGGTACTGAAAGCCATCGCTGAAGATTTCCAGGTCGACGAAGTCCTTGATATTCCCTTGAGTGGCGACGGCGAACACCTGTGGATCTGGGTGGAAAAGCGCGGTCTGAATACTGAAGAGGCGGCACGACGGATTGCCAAGGCAGCAGGTGTACCTTTGCGCACGGTCAGTTATGCCGGGCTCAAGGATCGCCAGGCGCTGACGCGTCAGTGGTTCAGCGTGCAACTGCCGGGCAAGGCCGATCCAGATCTGTCGGCCGCAGAAAACGACACGCTGAAAATTCTCAAGACCAGCCGGCACAAGCGCAAGCTGCAACGCGGTGCGCACTCGGCCAACGGTTTCACGCTGCGGCTTACCCAGTTCGCCGGTGACAAGGCTGCCATCGAACAGCGCCTGCAACTGATCACCCGGCAGGGCATCCCCAATTATTTCGGTGCGCAGCGCTTCGGGCATGACGGCGGTAACGTGGTTGACGCCCGTGCCTGGGCCGCACGCAAGGCCTTGCCGGAACAACGCAACGTGCGTTCGCGTCTGCTGTCCACGGCCCGCAGTTTTCTGTTCAACCAGGTCTTGGCCGCGCGTGTCGCCGACGGCACCTGGCAGCGTGCACAGGTCGGTGACTTGCTGGCGTTCACCGATAGCCGCAGTTTTTTTCCGGCAGGTGTTGCCGAGTGCAGCGACCCGCGCCTGGCGATTCTTGACTTGCATCCGACAGGGCCGCAGTGGGGCGAAGGTGACTCGCCGGCCACGGGCGTTGTCCATGAACTGGAGCAGGCAATCGCTGCGCGCGAGGCAGATCTTCGCGATTGGTTGATTAACGCCGGTATGAGCCACGAACGTCGCATCCTGCGGCTGCCCATTGGTGGGTTGACGTGGCATTATCCCGAGCCTGACATTCTGCAACTGGAATTCGTCCTGCCGGCCGGATGCTTCGCCACTGTATTGGTGCGCGAGCTTGTTGATCTGGTGCCGGTGGGGCAGACGGACAGCCCATGCGTATTCTGATTTCTAACGACGATGGGGTAACCGCACCCGGTCTCGCCGCGCTTTATGCTGCGCTGGCGGATTACACCGAATGCGTGGTTATCGCCCCGGACCAGGACAAAAGCGGCGCCAGCAGTTCGCTGACGCTCGACCGGCCGTTGCACCCGCAGACGCTGGCCAACGGTTTTATCAGCATCAACGGCACTCCGACCGATTGCGTGCACCTGGGCCTCAACGGCTTGCTGGACCGTGAAGCGGATATGGTGGTTTCCGGAATCAACCTGGGCGCCAACCTGGGTGACGATGTGTTGTATTCCGGCACGGTGGCGGCAGCGTTGGAAGGGCGTTTCCTGGAGCGTCCTGCGTTTGCCTTTTCGTTGGTCTCTCGTCAGGTCGATAACCTTCCCACGGCGGCGTATTTTGCGCGCAAGCTGGTCGAGGCCCACGTCGATCTCGACCTTCCACCGCGCACGGTACTGAATGTGAACATTCCCAACTTGCCACTGGAGCACATCCGCGGCATCCAGCTGACCCGCCTCGGGCATCGCGCCCGCGCCGCTGCGCCGATGAAAGTCGTCGACCCGCGCGGCAAGTCCGGTTACTGGATCGCCGCTGCCGGAGATGCCGAAGACGGCGGTCCGGGCACCGATTTCCACGCGGTAATGCAAGGCTACGTGTCCATCACGCCACTGCAACTGGATCGCACCTTCAATGATGCCTTCAGAAGTCTCGATGGCTGGCTGGAGGGGCTGCGCTGATGACTCGCGGACAAGACGATATGCTGCATCGCGGCATAGGCATGACCTCGCAACGGACCCGCGAGCGGCTTATCCAGCGACTTTATGAAGAAGGGGTTTCCAACGCCAAGGTGCTGGAAGTCATCCGTCGTACGCCACGTCACCTGTTCGTCGACGAGGCACTGGCGCACCGGGCCTATGAGGACACGGCGCTGCCGATCGGCCATAACCAGACCATCTCCCAGCCTTACATGGTGGCTCGCATGAGCGAGTTGCTGCTCGAAGCCGGACCTTTGGACAAGGTCATGGAAATCGGCACCGGTTCCGGCTACCAGACGGCGGTACTGTCGCAACTGGTGGAGCGGGTGTTTTCCGTCGAGCGCATCAAGGTGCTGCAGGACCGGGCCAAGGAACGCCTGGTCGAGTTGAACCTTCGCAACGTGGTGTTTCGCTGGGGCGATGGCTGGGAGGGCTGGCCAGCGTTGGCGCCATACAACGGCATCATCGTGACGGCGGTGGCCACCGATGTCCCTCAGGCCTTGCTCGACCAACTGGCACCCGGGGGGCGTCTGGTGATTCCGGTCGGCTCTGGAGAGGTTCAACAATTACTGCTGATCATCAGGGAAGAACAGGGCTTTTCCAGACGCGTTCTGGGGAATGTACGCTTCGTTCCCTTGCTCAATGGGCCACTGGCCTGAGCATTTGTTTCGATGCGCTGAATTCTCTTCGATTGCCTCTGTCTTACAGCGGCGTCGAATGGTTAAACGGGTTGTTTTGTCGAGCAGCAAACGTGTGCGCAAACCCAAATCGCTTCAATAAGGGTAAAGCCTGCACGGCCCGTTATACTGGCGACACAGCATGCCGGATCACGGCAAATCACATTTTCAGCCACCACAAAGGGAGCGGCGGGTGAGTCTCACAGTCATTGCGCAGCGTATGGGTACAACGAGCTTTCAGCGCCTGGTGACTGGCCTTGTTTTGAGCACCTTGCTGGCGGGGTGTTCCAGCACCAAATCCAGTGATGTCCGCGTTGTCGATCGCAACAATGCCGCGCCCCAGCGCCCGGCCGTGACAACCGGTCAGTACGTGGTTCGACCAAAAGACACCCTGTTCTCGATCGCCTTCCGCTACGGGTGGGACTACAAGGCTCTGGCGGCACGCAACAACATTCCTGCGCCTTACACCATTCGCCCGGGTCAGACGATTCGCTTTGACGGTCGTACCGGTTCAACGCCGACGGCGGTAGTGAGTTCGACCAGTTCATCGCCGTCGTCCTCGAGTAAAACCACGGTCATTCGGCGTCCGGTTGACGGTTCCACCCCGACCACGACCACGGTTGTACCGTCCGTCGCCAACAAGCCGACACCTGCTCCATTGCCTCCAGCCGGGCCAGCCCCGACCGGCTGGGGATGGCCATCCAATGGCATTTTGATTGGAAAATTCTCTTCAAACGGTAGTTTGAATAAAGGAATTGATATCGCCGGAGATTTGGGACAGCCTGTTTTAGCTGCGTCTGATGGGACGGTGGTATACGCCGGGAGTGGCTTAAGGGGCTACGGCGAATTAGTCATCATCAAACACAGTGAAACCTACGTCAGTGCCTACGGACATAACCGCAGGCTGTTGGTTCGGGAGGGGCAGCAGGTCAAGGTCGGACAGACAATTGCCGAAATGGGGTCCACGGGTACAGACCGGGTGAAACTGCATTTTGAGATTCGCCGCCAGGGTAAACCTGTAGATCCGCTGCAATTCCTGCCACGCCGTTGATCGCTACCAGCCTGTTCCGTCGCGTAGAGGGGACAGGCTCCAGCGTTGCCAAGGATAAAGGCGCCGCTTGAGCTTGAGGTCGAACTCACCAAAGGACTATAACAATGGCTCTCAGTAAAGAAGTGCCGGAGTTTGACATCGACGATGAGGTTCTCCTGATGGAGACCGGCATCGGGACGGATTCGATGTCGAATGATGAAGGGGCGGCTC
Source organism: Pseudomonas sp. Sample_16 (assembly GCF_004307665.1). Taxonomy (NCBI): domain Bacteria; kingdom Pseudomonadati; phylum Pseudomonadota; class Gammaproteobacteria; order Pseudomonadales; family Pseudomonadaceae; genus Pseudomonas; species Pseudomonas sp. Sample_16. Next base: position 26,613 of record NZ_RCOB01000121.1, on the reverse strand, counting down.
CACCTTCCGTTCGTGCCAAATCCAAACACTCCGCTACGTTAAAGCAACACAAGTACATCGATTACACGCGGGCACTCGATGCCACGCAGCTGTACCTCAACGAAATCGGCTTTTCCCCATTGCTCTCCCCGGAAGAAGAAGTTCATTTTGCGCGCTTGTCGCAAAGTGGCGATCCGGCCGGGCGCAAACGCATGATTGAAAGTAACTTGCGGCTGGTGGTGAAAATCGCCCGGCGTTATGTCAATCGTGGGTTGTCGCTGCTGGACCTGATCGAAGAGGGCAACCTCGGCCTGATCCGGGCGGTGGAGAAGTTCGACCCTGAACGCGGCTTCCGCTTTTCGACCTATGCGACCTGGTGGATTCGTCAAACCATCGAACGCGCGATCATGAATCAGACCCGGACCATCCGGTTGCCGATCCATGTGGTCAAAGAGCTCAATGTGTACCTGCGGGCTGCACGGGAGCTGACGCAAAAACTTGACCATGAACCCTCACCCGAAGAAATCGCCAACCTGCTGGAAAAACCGGTAGCGGAGGTCAAGCGCATGCTGGGTCTCAACGAGCGGGTTTCTTCGGTCGACGTCTCGCTGGGGCCGGATTCGGATAAAACCCTGCTGGACACTCTCACCGATGATCGTCCAACCGATCCATGTGAACTGTTGCAGGATGACGACCTGTCCCAGAGCATCGATCAATGGCTCTCCGAGCTCACCGACAAGCAGCGTGAAGTGGTGGTACGCCGCTTCGGTCTGCGTGGCCACGAGAGCAGCACCCTTGAAGACGTAGGCCTTGAAATCGGCCTGACCCGGGAACGGGTCAGACAGATTCAGGTTGAAGGCCTGAAGCGTCTGCGGGAAATCCTGGAGAAAAACGGCCTTTCCAGTGAGTCGCTGTTCCAATAAGCGCTTCCCGTGCAGATAACCAAAAGCCCCGAATGTTCGGGGCTTTTTGTTATCTGGATATTCGAATTTCAGTGAGAAGAGTAATACCGCAGGTTTGTCGTCTGGTGATGTAAGTCTTTGCTTACTCTTGCGTAAGTGTTCAGTTTTTTTACACCGCGCCAGACAGCCATGATTGTCCTCATGCCTGGTTATCGTGTTGATAATAAATGGATTATTTTTAAGTTGACGGAATATGACAGGGAATTTCAGCGCAGAAGGGCCATTGCTCTTGGCGAGGAACGCTCTAGTATCGGGGTTGTGTCGACGGACAGACACGCCCTTCAAGGACGAGGGGAATGGACATCGCAGGACGCGATTCATCAGGACGATGAAAGGGAACACAGGGAATAAGGAAAAAAATGGGCGGGTCAAACCGCCCCTTTTTTTGCCTGCAGAAAAGCAAAAAGGCCCTTGTGGGGCCTTTTTTGGGAACGCGGGGGTAATCAGCGTTCTAGGTGTTCGAGCTTGCCCGGCTTGCCATCCCAGTCAGCCGAATCCGGCAGCGGATCTTTGCGTTCGGTGATATTTGGCCAGACTTCGGCCAATTCCATGTTCAGCGCAATGAAGTTTTCCATACCGGCAGGCACTTCATCTTCGGAGAAGATGGCCACGGCAGGGCATTCAGGTTCGCACAGTGCGCAGTCGATGCACTCATCCGGGTGAATCACCAGGAAATTCGGGCCTTCGTAAAAGCAGTCCACCGGACAGACTTCTACGCAGTCGGTGTACTTGCACTTGATGCAGTTGTCGGTGACGACGAAGGTCATTTCTAATTTTCTCCTCAGGCGCGGCTTGCTGCGCCCCTTCACGTGGGGGTCGCAAGGTTTGGGAGCGATAGTCTGCAGGCCAGGCTATAGCGTGCAGCATCCCAAACCGCGCGAGATTCTAACAGCTTGCAAGGCTATGCGTTAGATCCGTGTCTTTAGTGTATAGAGCATTTCGAGTGCACGACGTGGCGTCATGTCGTCCAGATCGAGTTTGGCCAGTTCATCCAGCACCGGGTGCGGCAGGCTGGCGAACATGTCGCTCTGCTGCGGCGCGGCCGGTTTGCCTTTGACAGGTTTCGGCGCTTCATGGGGCAGGGCGGTGTCTTCGAGTCGGCTCAGATGCTCGCGGGCGCGGACGATCACTTCGCTGGGCACACCAGCCAACTGTGCCACGGCCAGACCGTAGCTCTGGCTCGCAGGTCCCGGCAGCACGTGGTGCAGGAAGACGATGCGTTCGTTGTGCTCGGTGGCATTGAGGTGCACGTTGGCCACTAGAGGTTGCGCTTCCGGCAGGACGGTCAGCTCGAAGTAGTGGGTGGCGAACAACGTATAGGCACGCAAATGCGCGAGACGCTCGGCGGCGGCCCAGGCCAGGGACAAACCGTCGAAAGTACTGGTGCCGCGTCCGACTTCGTCCATCAGCACCAGGCTGCGCTCGGTGGCGTTATGCAGGATGTTGGCGGTCTCGCTCATTTCGACCATGAAGGTCGAGCGGCCACCGGCCAGGTCATCGCTGGAACCGATCCGGGTGAAGATGCGGTCGACCAGCGACAGTTCGCAACTGGCCGCCGGCACGAAGCTGCCGATATGCGCCAGCAGTACGATCAACGCCGTCTGGCGCATGTAAGTGGATTTACCGCCCATGTTCGGACCGGTGATCACCAGCATGCGCGTGTTGTCGTCGAGGCTCAGATCGTTGGCCACGAACGGCGTGGTCAGAACCTGCTCGACCACCGGATGACGACCCTGGGTGATGCGCATGCACGGCTCGCTGACGAACCGCGGGCAGTTCAGGTCGAGGTTCAAGGCACGCTCGGCCAGGTTGCTCAAAACGTCCAGCTCGGCCAGGGCGCCGGCGGTGTCTTGCAAGGGTGGCAATTGCGAGATCAGGTCTTCGAGCAAGGCTTCGTAGAGCATTTTTTCACGAGCCAGGGCACGGCTCTTGGCCGACAGTGCCTTGTCTTCGAAAGCCTTGAGTTCCGGCGTGATAAAGCGCTCGGCACCCTTGAGGGTCTGACGACGGATGTAGTCGGCCGGTGCCGATTCAGCCTGCTTGCTCGGCAACTCGATGAAATAACCGTGAATGCGGTTATAGCCGACCTTGAGGTGCGACAGGCCGGTGCGGGCCTTTTCGCGGGCTTCGAGGTCGATCAGGAATTGTCCGGCGTTTTCACTGAGCGATTGCAGCTCGTCGAGTTCACTGTCGTAACCGGTCTTCAACACGCCGCCATCTCGGATCACCGCAGGCGGATTATCGATAATGGCTTTGTCCAGCAGCGCGGCCAGTTCCGGGTAGGTGCTGGTGATCGTCGCCAGTTGCTGCAGGTGCGGGGCTTCAAGTTCGGTCATTGCCACTTGCAGCGCCGGCAGTGCACCGAGGGCATCGCGCAGGCGCGCAAGGTCTCGCGGGCGCGCGTTGCGCAAGCCGATTCGGGCGAGAATCCGCTCGATGTCACCGATTTCCTTGAGTTGCGGTTGCAGCTTTTCGAAACGGTAGCCGTCGAGCAGGCAGGTGATCGAGGTCTGGCGTGCCAGCAAAACCGTCAGGTCGCGCAATGGGCGGTTCAACCAGCGGGTCAGCAGGCGGCTGCCCATGGCGGTCTGGCAACGATCGACCACCGATTGCAGCGTATTGTCGCGACCGCCCGCCAGGTTGGTGTCCAACTCCAGGTTGCGCCGACTTGCACCGTCCAGCACCACGGTATCGTCCAGACGCTCGTGGCGCAGGCTGCGCAAGTGGGGCAGGGCGGTGCGCTGGGTTTCTTTGGCATAGGCCAACAGACAACCGGCGGCACCGATGGCCAGGGTCAGGTTTTCGCAGCCGAAACCTTTGAGGTCCTGGGTGGAAAACTGCTGGCAAAGACTTTTCAGCGCCGAGTCGCGTTCGAAATCCCACGGTGCACGACGACGAACCCCACGGCGTTTTTCCGCCGGCAGGTCTTTTGGCCAGTCGTCCGGAATCAACAGCTCCACCGGATTGACCCGCTCCAGTTCCGCCAACAGATTTTCCCAGCCCTTGATTTCCAGCACGCTGAAATTGCCGCTGGTGATATCCAGCACCGCCAGGCCGAACAGGCGCTCATCGCCCAGCACGGCTGCGATCAGGTTGTCACGACGCTCGTCCAGCAGCGCTTCATCGCTCACCGTCCCCGGCGTAATGATCCGCACCACCTGACGCTCTACCGGTCCCTTGCTGGTGGCCGGGTCTCCGACCTGCTCGCAGATCACCACCGACTCGCCAAGCTTCACCAGTTTCGCCAGATAACCTTCGGCGGCATGGTAAGGAATCCCGCACATCGGAATCGCCTGCCCGGCCGACTGGCCGCGAGCGGTCAGGGTGATGTCCAGCAACTTGGCGGCCTTCTTCGCGTCTTCATAGAAGATCTCGTAGAAGTCACCCATGCGGTAGAACATCAATTGGTCCGGGTGCTGGTTTTTCAGGCGCCAGTACTGCTGCATCATCGGCGTGTGGGAGGACAGGTCGGAGAGTGCTTTATTCATTGGGGATCGGAAAACTCGTCGAAAGGTGTGGGGCAAAAGTGGGGCATTGGCCCGGCTTTTCCGCAATGGGCGCAAGATTAACATGGGCGGTCTGCCGGACGCAGGCACGAACGCCACGTGGTCTGTTTCTGTTGGTTTACGCGCTATTTATGCGTCTTCAATGCAATTCTGCATTTGCCTCTCGCGAAAAGAACAAGCACTATGCGCGTTATGCAAAAACGCAATGTTTCTACCGTATTAAGAGAGCTGCTCGATCAGCACGGGATCTCCCCCACGGAGCTTCACCGGCGTACCGGCGTGCCTCAATCCACACTTTCGCGGATTCTCAGCGGCAAGATCGTTGACCCGTCGGATAAACACATTTCGAAGATCGCCGAGTACTTCGCCGTCAGTACTGACCAATTGCGTGGCCGCGTCGAAGTCGCGCCGCTTGCCGCTGGTGGACGCGATGTACTGCATTCGGAACTCAAGGATATAAGCCTGTGGGACGACGATACCCCCGTCGATGATGACGAGGTGTCGGTGCCGTTTCTTCGCGAGGTTGAATTGGCTGCGGGATCAGGAAGATTCGTCATCGAAGAAAGCGAGCGCTCCAGCCTGCGCTTTGGCAAACGCAGCTTGCGCCATAACGGTGTGCAGTTCGACCAGGCCAAATGCGTGACCGTGCGTGGCAACAGCATGCTGCCAGTGCTGCGTGACGGTGCCACGGTCGGGGTCAATGCCGGCAAATGCGGAATTGGCGACATCATCGATGGCGACCTTTATGCAATCAACCATAACGGCCAGCTACGGGTAAAACAGCTTTATCGCCTGCCCACCGGCATTCGCCTGCGCAGCTTCAATCGAGATGAACACCCGGACGAGGACTACACCTTCCAGGAAATGCAGGAAGAGCAGATTGTCATTCTGGGTCATGTTTTCTGGTGGGGTATGTACGCCCGTTAGTCCGTTTGACAGTCCGATAAAACCGCTCATTTGAGCGGTTTTTTTGTCTGTCGAATGCATGGGGGTGATCGCGATTCATGCATTGATGCATTGACTGTCTATGCATAAATGCATATTCTTCTTGCTCATTTGGTGGGCTGTCATCCAAGGAGGCGTGAAATGACCACGGAGCATTATGCGTTGTTGGACATGCCTCTCTGGCTATTCATCACCCTGCCTCTGGTTGGCGGAATCGTCGGCGAAATGTGGCGCGCTGATAAAGAAGGGGTTACTGGCAGACCTCTTCTCCGGCGTCTGATCATGCGGTCTGGCTCCAGCGTGGTCTGCGGTGCTTCGGCGATCATGCTGCTGCACGCTGCCAATGTTTCGATTTGGGCCGTATGCGCAGGAGGGTGCCTGACAGCGATGGCCGGGACGGACGTGGTTTTGGGGCTTTATGAACGCTGGGTGGCCAAAAGGCTGGGCGTGCGCGATGTCCTGCCCGATGAAGCTGAGGACTGATTAGCAGCTAAACCAGGCACCGGCATTCATCCCTTACACATTGATCGTCCCGATAACTTGCAAGTGCGATGGGCTGGTGTACGGTTAGTCTCATTCCGCCCGATCAGGAGATGACCGTGAAAGCAATCACCCAACTGGCCGATGACCTTGGCAGGCAGTTGCAGCTTCTAAATGCCCATGTGTCCACCGCCGAGTCATGTACCGGTGGCGGGATCGCCGAGGCGATCACCCGGATTCCCGGCAGTTCGGCATGGTTCGAGGCCGGTTATGTCACCTACTCCAATCTGCAGAAGAACCTGCAATTGAACGTCCCGGTGGAGTTGTTCACTTCGGTGGGGGCGGTCAGTCGCGAGGTGGTCGAGGCGATGGCCAAAGGTGCGCAGGAAAAAAGCCGTGCGTTTTTTTCCGTGGCGGTCAGCGGCATTGCCGGGCCTGATGGTGGTTCGAAAAGCAAGCCGGTGGGCACGGTATGGTTGGCCTGGGGCGTTGGCGAACGGGTATTCAGTGAAGTGCAGCACTTTGCCGGTGACCGTGACGAGGTCCGCCGACAAACGGTAAAGGCCGCACTAGAGGGGCTGCTGCGCTACACCAAGGCAGAAATCTCAAATCAGGGGTAGGCGATCCGGAATCGCTGTGGAATAATACTGGCTACTTATACAGGTGTTGGCCGTCAGGCCTTATTGATTACGTGAGGACTTTAATGGACGACAACAAGAAGAAAGCCTTGGCTGCGGCCCTGGGTCAGATCGAACGTCAATTCGGCAAGGGTGCCGTAATGCGTATGGGCGATCAGGACCGTCAGGCGATCCCGGCCATCTCTACTGGCTCTCTGGGTCTGGACATCGCTCTCGGCATCGGCGGTCTGCCAAAAGGCCGTATTGTTGAAATCTACGGTCCTGAATCTTCCGGTAAAACCACGCTGACCTTGTCCGTGATCGCCCAGGCTCAAAAAGCCGGCGCGACCTGCGCATTCGTCGACGCCGAACACGCCCTCGACCCTGAGTACGCCGGCAAGCTGGGCGTCAACGTCGATGATCTGCTGGTTTCCCAACCAGACACCGGTGAGCAAGCCCTGGAAATCACCGACATGCTGGTGCGCTCCAACGCGGTTGACGTGATCATCGTTGACTCCGTGGCGGCACTGGTGCCGAAGGCTGAAATCGAAGGCGAAATGGGTGACATGCACGTTGGCCTGCAAGCCCGTCTGATGTCCCAGGCGCTGCGTAAAATCACCGGCAACATCAAGAACGCCAACTGCCTGGTGATCTTCATCAACCAGATCCGTATGAAAATCGGCGTGATGTTCGGCAGCCCGGAAACCACCACCGGTGGTAACGCACTGAAGTTCTACGCATCGGTACGTCTGGACATCCGTCGCACGGGTGCGGTGAAAGAAGGTGATGAAGTCGTCGGTAGTGAAACCCGCGTCAAGGTTGTGAAGAACAAAGTAGCTTCGCCGTTCCGTCAGGCCGAGTTCCAGATTCTTTACGGCAAGGGCATCTACCTCAACGGTGAGATGATCGACCTCGGCGTGCTGCACGGTTTCGTCGAGAAGTCCGGTGCCTGGTATGCCTATAACGGCACCAAGATCGGTCAGGGCAAAGCCAACTCGGCCAAGTACCTGGCGGATAACCCGGACGTCGCCGCAACGCTCGAGAAGCAACTGCGTGACAAGTTGCTGTCCCCGGCGTCGGTAGCGGACGCCAAGGCTTCTGCGGTCAAAGAGACCGAAGACGATCTGGCTGACGCTGATATCTGATTGATCCGATGACCGCCGTACTCGATACACTCGTCGCGGTGCGGCGAACCGCAATGGACCTGCTCGCACGACGCGAGCACGGTCGGGTTGAGCTGGCGCGTAAACTGCGCCAGCGCGGCGCCCTCCCTGAAATGATCGATACAGCGCTCGACCGGCTGACGGAAGAGGGTTTGTTATCCGAATCCCGTTACCTCGAGAGTTTTGTTTCCTACCGAGCCCGTTCCGGATATGGCCCTTTACGGATTCGTGAAGAATTGAGCCAGCGTGGTCTGCAACGCAGCGATATCGAACTGGCCTTGCGCGAAAGTGGCATCGATTGGCAGGAGCAACTGGCAGACACCTGGCGGCGCAAGTTCTCCGGGCAGTTACCGATCGACGCGCGGGAACGAGCCAAGCAGGGCAGGTTCCTGGCGTACAGGGGATTCTCCATGGAGATGATCAGCCGCTTGTTCAGCGGCCGAGGGATGGACGATTAACTGAAACGGCTCGCTATTTCGATAGCGGGCCGTTTTTTTTGCATTACGTGATCTTGGACGGCGTTCGTGTGCGTTGTTGTGCCTGAGGTTGGGATTGTGCCCAGTTTTCCGGCAGGTTGATGTAGTCCACCAGCGCTCGCAACCGACCGTGATCACGTGCGTTGAAGGTGAAGGCCAGGCGCGCCAGGTGGCTGAACTGTACTTCGTCGTGTTCCTCGCCACTGTACGCATGCTGATGGAAGTGATCGCTCAGGCACAGATCAGCGAATGCCTTCTGCATATGTTCGAGGGCGCGCTCACTGAGCGTATGGTTCATGCGGATCACGAACTGATGCTTGAGCCAGCGACTGGAGTGGAAGTTGCTGTAGAACTGGTTGATGTGCTCCACGGCTTCCTCGGCGGTGTAGACCAGTTTCACCAGATTCATGTCGGTCGGCAGGATGTAACGGTTTTCCTCCAGTTGTTGCTGGATGAACTCCAGCGCTGCATGCCAGAACTTGCCGCCCGGCGCGTCCAGCAGTACCACGGGGACCAGCGGGCTTTTGCCGGTCTGGATCAGCGTCAACACTTCCAGCGCTTCATCCAGCGTGCCAAAACCACCTGGGCACAGGACAAGAGCGTCGGCTTCCTTGACGAAGAACAACTTGCGCGTGAAGAAAAAGTGGAAGGGCAGCAGGTTGGTTGTGCCCTGAACAGTGGGGTTGGCATGCTGTTCGAAGGGCAGGGTGATGTTGAATCCCAGGCTGTGTGCGAGGCCGGCGCCTTCGTGAGCGGCGGCCATGATGCCTCCACCTGCGCCGGTGATCACCATCATGTCCGAGCGCGCCAGGGTGGCACCGAGTTCCCGGGCGAGACCATATAGCGGGTGTTCGATGGGCGTGCGGGCAGAACCGAAGACCGTGACCTTGCGCCGGCCCTTGAACTGTTCCAGCACGCGAAAGGCTTGTTCCAGTTCGCGCAAGGCTTGCAGTGTGATCTTGGCATTCCAGCGATTGTGGTCTTCCTGGGCCATGCGCAGCACGGTCAGGATCATGTCGCGGTAGATTGGGATGTTCGGGCTGTTGGGGGAAACAAGGCTGAGTTGCTCTTCGACCTTGCTGATGAGATCGTGGCCGCTTTCTTCAAAATGACGGCTCAGGAGGTCATTCGGTTGGTAAGGCATTCAACTTCTCCTTCTGCACAGAGCCCACGGCGGCGACTACGCAATCGTCGATGCCACGACACTTCATGTGTCGCTGTCTGCCCCAGGCCCGTGCCTGGGCGATCCACTTGGCCCGAAAGTCACCGGGCCATCCAAACAGGCTCTGTTTGTCCCTTGGATGAAAGAAACGTTCGCACAACACAATACGTAACGGGCGGCCCCTTTTCCTGCCCTGACAAGTGAGTGTGGATAAGTAGAATCTAGACCTTCGCGGTGATTTTCGCTGCATTGATCATTGCGCCGCAAAGTCTTGCCTGGCAACCGCTTATTGATGATTTGCAAGGTGGTTTCACCGCTCGTCAGAACGCAAGCCAAGTGTCATGCACTCTGATTTACTAAGTTACAGGTGTGATACGACAACTTTGCGTCAACGGCAGGGCGCACGGTACAAGCAGTTAAAGGATTTTTCGCTCAACGCGAGTGAGGTGCAAGGAGGCGGGAAACCATGGCCAGAGTCATTCTGGAGATCGATACGCAGCTGTATCGATTGTTGAAATCATCGGCCGAGACCAATCATTTGAGTCTCGAGGAGGAGTGCTGCCGGCGTCTTGTAGGCACGGAGCGTCGATCACGTTACTTGCAGGCACTGCTGGCAGAGTTGCGCGCCGAAGATGAACAGCGACGCGCAAAGTCTCATTGATTACTTCTTCTTCGGCACCGCTTTCGGGCAATCCGATTCCTGGTAGCTGGCAGAACCCACCGCGCGGTTGGTCTTCACTTCGGTGAAGTCGTAACGCATCACTGCACCCTTGGCCATCAATTTACGGTAGGACGGGTTGTTGCAGACCGAGGCGCCCAGCTGGAAGTACACGGCTTTGGGATCGGCGCGCATCTTGTTGGCGTGGCTGCTTTGCACGCTCAGGTGGTTGATCAGGACATTGCCTTCGACGGTGTAGCCTTGATCGAGAATGTCTTCATTGATCGCCCGAGGAGTGCCGACGCTGCTTTGTGCGGCGACGTTGCGCAGTTCTCTGTTCAGATTCTGCTCGCTCAGGGATGCAGCCTGAGCGTTGAAGGTCGAAGCCAGCAGAATGGCAGCGGTGGGAACGATAAGGCGCAGCATGAAACTCTCCTGGGGCAGTGATGGGTGGTTTGACCCGTCACGTGACTGTGCGTTCAGTGGCGGCGAATTATAGGGGAGGCGGCCTGGACGGTACAGGCTTGCTCCTGTCGGTCTGGTAAACTGCCGGTACTTTTTGCCTTGCCGAGTGTTTTTCGTGTCGACTCCTCTTTCCCGCTGGCGTTGCCTGCCATGAGCCATGCCCCCAATGCAGTAGCCCGCCTGCGCGATCAGCGCGAAGACGAAGGCATCAAGCCGCTTCAGGCCCGTGGCTGGCGCGCAACCCGTTGCCGTGCCTGCCGCGTGATCGAGAGTCACTGCCTGTGCGCCTGGCGCCCGCAGGTCGAGACCCGCTCCGGTGTGTGCCTGATCATGACCAGCAAGGAAGTGTTCAAACCGAGCAATACCGGTTGGCTGATTGCCGACGTGGTGCGCGATAACCACGCGTTCATCTGGTCGCGTACTGAAACCGACCCACAGATGCTGGCGTTGTTGTCCGACCCGCAATGGCAGCCTTATCTGGTGTTTCCAGGGGAATATGTCGCACCCGAGCGCGTCACCCACAGCGTGGCGGTGGATGGCAGCAAGCGGCCGTTGTTCATTCTGTTGGACGCGACCTGGACCGAAGCCCGGAAGATTTTCCGCAAGAGCCCGTATTTCGACTCGCTGCCGATCCTCAGCCTGTTGCCCGAAAAACTGTCCCGTTATCAATTGCGCCGATCCACCCGCAGCGAGCACCTGTGCACCGCGGAAGTCGCGGCGTTGTGTCTCGATCTGGCGGGCGATGAGCAGGCGGCATCGGCACTGGAGGCTTATTTCGATGTGTTCAGCCAGCATTATCTCGGTGCCAAGCGTCAGCTTGAAATGAACGTCGAAACGCCGGCACACGCCGAGTTGTTGCCGTTCGTGCAGAAAATCGCTGCGGGCGGGGATTGATTGTCGCTCATACTGCAAAAGACTGTAGTGGCCATGTAGCTTGACCACCCCGGTTTCGCTGGGCATGCTTGGCGCCGATCAGTGCGCGGCCGAAGTTTGATACGCCTATTCTGTGCCAACGAGAATAGTCATGTATCGGCGTTCAATGTGCCCCGGGTACCGCTCTCTGGCTGTACCTTGAGTTGCTGGAAAAACAGGATCATTTGAACAATGGCCACATACGAAATCCTGATTGCCGATGACCACCCACTTTTCCGTTCCGCCTTGCATCAAGCGTTGAGCCTTGGGCTTGGTCCCGATGTGCGTCTGGTGGAAGTGGCGAGCATTGCCGAACTGGAAACCCGCCTGACCGAAAAAGCCGATTGGGATCTGGTCCTGCTGGACCTCAATATGCCTGGGGCGTACGGTTTTTCAGGCTTGGTGCTGTTACGTGGCCAATACCCGCAGATTCCAGTGGTGATGGTTTCCGCTCAGGAAGAGGCGACAATCATGGTCAAGTCTCGTGAGTTCGGCGCCAGCGGGTTCATTCCCAAATCCAGTGACCTGAGCGTGATCCAGAAAGCCGTGCGTGCGGTGCTCGATGGCGATGTATTCTGGCCGCCGCAGGCATTCGAAGCCGTCAGCGTATCCGATGAGGCCAAGGCTGCCAGCGAAGGGCTTGCCAGCCTGACGCCGCAGCAGTTCCGGGTATTGACGATGGTTTGCGAAGGTTTGCTGAACAAACAGATCGCCTATGAACTGAGCGTTTCCGAGGCGACGATCAAGGCGCACGTGACGGCTATTTTCCGTAAGTTGAATGTGCGGACCCGGACTCAGGCAGCGTTGCTTCTGCAACAACTTGAGTCAATTTCGAGCCACTGAGGGTTGGCTTCTTCACGCTTTTTTGACTTTGGTTAATCTAGCTTTCCCACTCCTTTTTGGTCAGTTGCCTACTCTATGTCACCTTTCAAAGGCCAGACCGGCCTTAAACGTATTCTCAACGCCTCCGGCTATTCGCTGGACGGCCTGCGCGCAGCCTTCACCGGGGAAGCTGCGTTTCGGCAGTTGGTATTGCTCAATGTGATCCTGATCCCGCTGTCGTTCTTCCTGAACGTCAGCCGGGTCGAGCAAGCCTTGCTGATTGCCGTCTGTTTACTGGCACTGATCGTCGAGTTGCTCAACTCGGCGGTGGAAGCGGCCATCGACCGTATTTCCCTGGAGTTGCACCCGCTGTCGAAAAACGCCAAGGACATGGGCAGCGCCGCGCAATTGGTGGCGCTGACCATGATTGCGCTGGTGTGGGCCGTGATTCTGCTTTAAGCGATCGTGGGCAGTACGATCTCGTCGCTGCGCTGAACCCCTGCGGTGAAAGCGCGGCACAGATCGAGGAATTCGCGCATCGCCGATGTCTGGTATTTCTGTTTGTGCCAGATGAAGTAGAACTGTCGCGCCAGGTCCAGATCCGGTGTTTCCACCGCTACCAGGCTGCCGCGACGGAATGCGTCCCGTAGCGCCAATCGCGATATGCACCCAATCCCCAGGCCGGACTCCACTGCGCGCTTGATCGCTTCCGTATGCTCGAGCTCCAGGCGGATATTCAACGCGCTGCGGTGATGGCGCATGGCCTGATCAAATGTCAGGCGCGTGCCTGAACCTTGCTCACGCAGAATCCAGGCTTCGTGGCTCAGTTCATCCATGCTTGCCGTGCCGCGTTTGGCCAAAGGATGTTGCGGCGCGCAGAACACCACCAATTCATCTTCGACCCAGCTCTGCACTTCGATGTCCGGGTGGCTGCAATCGCCTTCAATCAGACCCAGGTCAATTTCATAGTGGGCTACTTGTTGCACGATATTGGCAGTGTTCTGCACGTGCAGCTTCACCTGGCTTTCCGGGTGGCGCTGCATGAAGCTGCCAATCAGCAGGGTAGCCAGGTAGTTGCCGATGGTCAGGGTTGCGCCTACCGCCAATGAGCCGAAACCGGACTTGCCGTTGAGCAGGTCTTCGATTTCCTTGGCCTGATCAAGCAGCGCTACCGCTTGCGGCAACAACTGCTTGCCAAGGGCGTTGAGGCTCAGGCGTTTGCCGGCACGGTCGAACAACTGGCAGCTGCACTGACGCTCCAGTTCGGTGATTGAGGTGCTTGCCGCCGACTGCGAGAGGTTGAGCAGGCCCGCAGCACGGGATACGCTTTCCTGCTGGGCGACAGCGACGAAGACTTGAAGTTGACGGAGAGTAAATCGCATATCGATATAACCGATAACCCTTATCTTAATAATCCAGTTAACAGATATTGTCGTCGCTATTAGAATGCGATGCAATTGCGCACCCCGGCTCTGTTCATGCAAGAGCGAGCGCAGACCAATCTCCAGGAGTCCCACGTACATGAGCAACATGAACCACGAGCGTGTCCTCAGTGTTCATCACTGGAACGACACTCTGTTCAGCTTCAAGTGCACCCGTGATCCGGGCCTGCGCTTCGAGAACGGTCAGTTCGTGATGATCGGCCTGCAACAGCCCAACGGCCGCCCGCTTATGCGCGCTTACTCGATCGCCAGCCCGAACTGGGAAGAGCATCTCGAGTTCTTCAGCATCAAGGTGCCAGATGGTCCGCTGACTTCCCAGTTGCAGCATTTGAAGGAAGGCGACGAGATCATCATCAGCAAGAAGCCTACCGGCACGCTGGTGCTGGATGACCTCAAGCCTGGCAAACATTTGTACTTGCTCAGCACCGGTACCGGTCTGGCGCCGTTCATGAGCGTCATCCAGGACCCGGAAACCTACGAGCGTTTCGAAAAAGTGATCCTGTGCCACGGCGTACGTTACGTCAACGAAGTCGCCTACCGCGAGTTCATCACCGAGCACCTGCCGCAGAACGAGTTCTTCGGCGATGCGCTGCGTGACAAGTTGATCTACTACCCGACCGTGACCCGCGAACCGTTCGAGAACGAAGGTCGCCTGACCGACCTGATGCGCAGCGGCAAGCTGTTCAGCGACATCGGTCTGCCGCCGATCAACCCGCAGGACGACCGCGCCATGCTGTGCGGTAGCCCGAGCATGCTCGACGAGACCAGCGAAGTGTTGAACAGCTTCGGCCTGAAAGTTTCGCCGCGGATGCGCGAGCCGGGTGATTACCTGATCGAGCGTGCATTCGTCGAGAAGTGACCGCAGGTCACGTGTAGGAGTCGGCTTGCTGGCGATAGCGCCTTTAAGATCGCCATCGCCAGCAAGCCGACTCCTACAATAGATTCGCAGCGCATCCAAAAAGCCCGCATGACCCCGGACGGTCATGCGGGCTTTTTCGTTTTTGGCGTTCAGGCTTTCGCGGGAATGACTTCGAGAACGCGGATCAGGTCAGGGGTCGGGTAATGCCAACGCACATCCACATCCCAGAACTGCGCGCCGTATTCCCGTTCCGGCGCAGGTGTCTGATAGGCCGGGCGTGGATCCTGCGCCAGGCATTGCTCGATCAGCTCGACCAAAGGCTCTGCAAGGCGCTGGGCGTGGCCATTAGCCTGGTGCAGCGCAGCATCCGTCCACTCTACGGCAATCAACTGCGGCGCGGCGCTGGCGATAGTGTTGGCGGCGCTGTCGATGATATCGGCGTAGGGCACGTAAGGTTTGATGTCGAGAACCGGCGTGCCGTCGAGCAAATCGATACCGGAAATCCACAACCGACCGGCTTCAACCTTGTCCAGTTTGACCACTGACTGGCCAATGCCATTGGGGCGATGGGTGGCGCGGGTGGCAAACACGCCCATCGATTTGTTGCCACCGAGTCGGGGCGGGCGAACTTTCAGGCGGGGCTTTTCTTCCAAGGCCTGGTGAAACAGGAACAGCAGCCAGACATGGCTGACGTGCTCCAGGCCCTGCACGGCATCACCCTGATCGAAAGGTGCGACCAGTTCCAACACGCCGCGCGCGGCCGGGGCCAGTTGCGGTTGACGCGGAATGGCGAACTTCTCCTTGAAGCAGGAGCGCACGAAGCCGATGGGGGAAACGCTGTAGGTCATGGTTTACGGTCGAGGCGGGGTGAGGGTGGGCATGATAACCCGATCAACCATGATCATTCCCACGCTCTGCGTGGGAATGCCTCAATGGACGCTCTGCGTCAGCTCTTGGGACGCGCAGCGTCCCGCGCTGCATTCCCACGCGGAGCGTGGGAACGATCATAAGGAGAAGATCAGAGGCTGAACCCACCATCCAATGGGATGATATTCCCGGTCATGTAAGCCCCCGCCGTACTCGCCAGGCTGATCGCCAGCGCCGCCATCTCTTCCTCGCGCCCCCAACGCTTCATGGGGATCAGCGCCGTATCCTCGGCCAATGCCTGCTTATCATTGCCGATATGCTGGGTCATCTTGCTCGGGAACCGTCCCGGTGCGATCACGTTGACGTTAATGTGCTGGCTGACCAGCTCCCGCGCCAGGATCCGCGACAATTGGTGCAGTGCGGCTTTGCTGGGGCCGTAGGCGTAGGCCTGTTCGCCGAAGGAAGAAATCCCCGCCACCGACCCGATGTTGATGATCCGCGCCGGGTTCGCTTCGGAACCTGCCTTGCGCAGCAGCGGCAGGAACTGCTGGATGCAGTTGAACACCGAAGTCACGTTGAGCTGCATGACCTTTTCCCAGCCCTTGATGGGATAGCTTTCCAGTGGCGCGCCCCACGTGGTGCCGGCATTGTTCACCAGAATGTCGAGATGGGTGATCTGCTCGCCCAGGCGTGTGGCCAGTTGTTGCACGCCTTCTTCCGTCGCCAGGTTGGCAGCTACGGCATGGCAGCGCCCAAGGGCACCGAGTTCGTCAGCGGTTTGCTGGCAAGCTTCGGCATCGCGGGCGCAGACATACACGGTCGCGCCAGCCTCGACATAGGCCTTGGCAATCATTTTGCCGATACCACGAGTGCCGCCGGTCACCAGAGCGGTGCGGCCTTGCAGGGAAAAGTAGGGGTGCATGGCGAATCCTGAGAACTTAAGGGTCTCTACACCCTAGTCGTCAGCCGTGAGAAGCGGAGCCACTATTTTTGCGAGGAATGAGCATCCATACAGGACTGCCCTTTCTTTTGCAGGCGCACATCTTGCTGGCGATAGCGTCCTCAAGATCGCCATCGCCAGCAAGCTGTGCTCCTACAGGGAGTGAGCATCCATACAGCTTTGTGACGCCATCCCTTGTAGGAGCAAAGCTTGCTCGCGATAGCGCTTTCGAAATCGCCATCGCCAGCAAGCTTTGCTCCTACAGGGACGCGGGCGGGCGATTACTGCGGACGCACGCGCAGGGTCAGGCCCTTGAGGAAATTGCGCAGCAACTGGTCGCCGCACGGGCGGTAGTTGGTGTGGCCGAATTTGCGAAACAGCGCGCTCAGCTCAGGCTTGGACACCGGGAACTCGGCGGCCTTGAGGATCGCGTGCATGTCGTCTTCCTTGAGTTCGAAGGCCACGCGCAGTTTTTTCAGGATGATGTTGTTGGTCACCGGCACTTCGATCGGCTGCGGTGGACGGCTTTCGTCCTTGCCACGCTTATAGATCACCAGGCCGTCGAGGAAATGCGCCATGACTTCGTCCGGGCAGCGTACGAAACCTTCCTCGTCCTCCTCTTTCTTGTCGAGCCAGGTCACCAGGTCTTCGAGCTTCACATCCATGCCACCGAGCTTGATGATCTCGATGACTTTCTTGTCGCTGATGTCGAGCATGTAGCGCACGCTGCGCAGTACGTCGTTATGAATCATGTGGGCAGTCCCGATTTTCAACTGTGGGCGTCGCAACCAGGCGCGACGCCGAAATGTGTGACGGCGTGAAAAGCCTTAGAACTTCTCTTTGCCGGACAGGTAGCGCCATTGTCCCAACGGCACTTTACCGATGGATACGCCACCGATGCGGATCCGGCGGATACCTACGATCTTCAGGCCGACGGCCTGGCAGAACAGGGCGATAACACCCGGTTGCGGGTTTTTCATGGCAAAGCGCAGGCGGTTTTCGTTCTGCCAGCTGGCCTTGACCGGCGGCAATTCCTTGCCCTTGTAGGTCAGGCCGTGTTGCAAGCGATTGAGACCGTGCTCGACCATGTCGCCTTCGACTTCGACCACGTATTCCTGCTCGATCTTGTTGGAGTCGGCGGTGAGTTTGCGCAGGATCTTCCAGTCCTGGGTGAACACCAGCAAGCCGCTGGCGTTAGCCTGCAGGTCAGTGCTGGCGGTCAGGCGCTGGAAGTGGCCCTTGAGCGGACGTTTGCCGTAACGGTGTTCTTCGCTCAGCGTCTCGGCGCTGATGGTCGCCATGGCGGTGTCCGCGTCCATGCCGGCGGGCACGTTGAACAGGATGGTTACCGGTTCCGGGGCAGTGGCCTTGGCTTCTGGATCCAGCTCGACTTTTTGTGCGCCGACTTTGAACTGCGGCTCGTCGATGACTTCGCCGTCGACGGTGACCCAGCCGCCTTCGATGAACAGCTCAGCCTCCCGACGGGAGCAGCCGACGAGTTCGATGAGGCGTTTGGAGAGACGAATCGGGTCAGTCATGACAGGGCCGTAACAAAAAAGGGGTGGGCATTGTACCTGCCTGGCGCCGGTTAAGCCCGGTTCCATTTGAGGTCGGTCGCAATTCCTGTGGGCGCTGGCTTGCCAGCGATTGCATCACCTCGGTGTATCTGGCTTGACCGCAGCGTCCGCATCGCTGGCAAGCCCCACAGGGTTAATCTGGTGTGTCAGCCATGTTGTGAGCGTTGCTGGACCTGGCGCATTCGCATATGCAACAACGGATAGGGCTGTCCCATGCCATCGACTTCCGAGCGGCCGATCACCTCAAACCCTTGCTTGAAGTAAAACCCCAGGGCTTGCGGGTTCTGTTCGTTCACGTCCAGTTGATCGGCGTTGAGGTTTTCCAGGGCATAACGCAGCAATTTCTTGCCCAGGCCCTGACCGCGGTGTTGCGGGTCAATAAAGAGCATTTCGACCTTGCCCGCCGCGACCCCGGCGAATCCGGTAATGCGCTGGTTGGCGTCCTTGGTGCAGATCAGCATGACGGCATCGAGGTAGCGGGTCAGCACCAGATTCTTCAACAGATTGATGTAACTGTCTGGCAGAAAGTCATGGGTGGCGCGGACCGAGTCCTCCCAGACCCGGGTCAGTTCTTCATAGTCACTCTGTTTCGGTGTGTGGATGACCGAATGTTGGCGCATGCCCGCCTGCTCCTTCTTTTAGCTACCGACTGTAAAAAGTGAGATTCCGTTCTTCACCAAACGATAGCCGTAAAAAAGCCCCGCATCTCGTCAAGAGAGCGGGGCTTTGCATAATTTTTGCGTTTAGATCTGTTCAGCCCACAGATCGTATTCGTCGGCGTCGGTCACCTTGCACCAGACTTTATCGCCCGGCTTCAGGTTGCTGCCATTGTCGATGAATACGTTTCCGTCGATTTCCGGAGCATCGAAGAAGCAACGGCCGACCGCGCCTTGCTCGTCGACTTCATCGACCAGCACTTCGATTTCACGGCCGATGCGCATTTGCAGGCGGGCCGAGCTGATCGCCTGCTGGTGCGCCATGAAGCGCTCCCAACGATCCTGCTTGACGTCATCTGGAACCACTTCCAGGTCCAGGTCGTTGGCCGGCGCGCCGTCGACCGGCGAGTACTGGAAGCAACCGACGCGATCGAGCTGGGCTTCGGTCAGCCAGTTCAGCAGGTATTGGAAGTCTTCTTCAGTCTCGCCCGGGAAACCGACGATGAAGGTCGAGCGGATGATCAAATCTGGGCAGATTTCGCGCCAGTTCTTGATCCGCGCCAGGGTCTTGTCTTCGAACGCCGGGCGTTTCATCGCCTTCAACACTTTCGGGCTGGCGTGTTGGAACGGGATGTCCAGGTACGGCAGGATCTTGCCGGCGGCCATCAGCGGGATCAGTTCGTCAACGTGCGGGTACGGATAAACGTAGTGCAGGCGAACCCAGACGCCGAGGGTGCTCAGGGCTTCGCAGAGTTCGGTCATGCGGGTTTTCACCGGCGCGCCGTTCCAGAAACCGGTGCGGTATTTCACGTCGACGCCATAGGCGCTGGTGTCTTGCGAGATCACCAACAGCTCTTTGACGCCCGACTTGACCAGGCGCTGGGCCTCGTCAAGGACATCACCGACCGGACGGCTGACCAATTTGCCGCGCATCGACGGGATGATGCAGAAGCTGCAGCTGTGGTTGCAGCCTTCGGAGATCTTCAGGTAGGCGTAGTGGCGTGGGGTCAGTTTGATCCCTTGCGGCGGCACCAGGTCGATCAGCGGGTTGTGATCCTGACGCGGCGGCACGACTTCGTGCACGGCGTTGACCACTTGCTCGTACTGCTGCGGACCGGTCACGGCCAGCACGCTCGGGTGCACGTCGCGGATGTTGCCTTCTTCGACGCCCATGCAGCCGGTGACGATGACCTTGCCGTTTTCCTTGATCGCTTCGCCGATCACTTCCAGAGACTCTGCCTTGGCCGAATCAATGAAGCCGCAGGTGTTGACCACCACGACATCGGCGTCCTGATAGGTGGACACGACGTCATAGCCTTCCATGCGCAGCTGGGTAAGGATGCGCTCGGAGTCGACCAGTGCTTTGGGGCAACCCAGGGATACGAAGCCAACCTTTGGATTGGCCGGCGCAGGAGTGGTGGACATGTCTAACCTCGGTGTTTTGTGACGCCGCTTGCCGGGCTGGGCAAAACCGACGGACGGGCGCTTGAACTGCGCCTCTGATCAAAAAGTGCGCAATTCTAGCGGTGAGACGTTCACTTGACCAGCTTTATGCGGGGAAATACGACGAGTGCTGCGCTATGCTTCGCGCGGTTGGGCTTTACGGATTTTTTACAGTCAACAAAACGTCTGTAACGTAAAGTAAAAAAGCGCATGCTGCAGAAAAGTGCTTCATTCAAGAAGCCGGGTTTTGGTAATCAGGAGTGGTGGATGGGGCACGCAAGTAGTCAGGCAGGAGCGACCGGGCATTCGGCGGCCAAACCGATCGGCATGCTGGTTGCGGCAGTCGGGGTGGTTTATGGCGATATCGGCACCAGTCCGTTGTACACCCTCAAAGAAGTGTTCTCCGGCGCGTATGGTGTGCCGGTCAATCACGATGGCGTGTTGGGTATTCTGGCGCTGATTTTCTGGTCGTTGATCTGGGTCGTTTCGATCAAATACATGATGTTTGTCCTGCGCGCCGACAACCAGGGCGAAGGCGGGATCATGGCCCTGACCGCGCTGGCACGGCGAGCGGCGTCAGGGCATGCCAAGCTGCGTGGCCTTCTGGTGGTATGCGGGCTGATCGGTGCGGCGTTGTTCTATGGCGACAGCATGATCACCCCGGCCATCTCCGTATTGTCGGCAATCGAAGGCCTGGGATTGGCATTCGAGGGGATCGACCATTGGGTGGTGCCGTTGTCGTTGATCGTGCTGGTGGCGCTGTTCCTGATTCAGAGTCACGGCACCGCACGGATCGGCATCCTGTTCGGGCCGATCATGGTCACCTGGTTCCTGGTGCTGGGAGCGCTCGGTGTCTACGGCATCGTTCAGCACCCGGAAGTCCTGCAAGCGATGAACCCGGTTTGGGGTGTGCGTTTCTTCATCGTGCATCCGGGCATGGGCGTGGCGATTCTCGGCGCCGTGGTGCTGGCATTGACCGGTGCCGAAGCGCTCTACGCGGACATGGGCCACTTCGGTCGCAAGCCGATTGCCCGCGCCTGGTTCATCCTCGTGCTGCCGGCGTTGGTGCTCAACTATTTCGGCCAAGGCGCCTTGCTGCTGGGTGACCCGGAAGCCGCTCGCAACCCGTTCTACTTGCTGGCGCCAAGTTGGGCGTTGATCCCACTGGTCGGCCTGTCGACCCTGGCCACGGTGATTGCCTCGCAAGCGGTGATTTCCGGTGCGTTCTCCTTGACCCGTCAGGCGATCCAGCTCGGCTACATCCCGCGCATGCATATCCGGCACACCTCGAGCGCTGAACAGGGCCAGATCTACATCGGTGCAGTGAACTGGGCACTGATGGTCGGCGTGATTTTGCTGGTGATAGGTTTCGAATCCTCCGGCGCCCTGGCTTCCGCCTACGGTGTGGCGGTGACGGGCACCATGCTGATGACCACTATTCTGGTGTCGGCGGTGATCCTGCTGCTGTGGAAGTGGCCGCCGATCCTTGCGTTGCCGATCTTGCTTGGTTTCCTGTTGGTGGACGGTCTTTACTTCGCTGCCAACGTACCGAAAATCGTGCAGGGCGGGGCATTCCCCGTGATTGCCGGTCTCGCATTGTTTGTCCTCATGACCACCTGGAAGCGCGGCAAGCAGTTGCTGGTCGATCGCATTGATGAAGGTGGATTGCCGTTGCCGATCTTCATCAGCAGTATCGCCGTGCAGCCCCCGCATCGGGTCCAGGGTACCGCTGTGTTCCTCACCGCCCGGCCGGACGCCGTGCCTCACGCTCTGTTGCACAACCTTCTG
Source organism: Pseudomonas sp. Sample_16 (assembly GCF_004307665.1). Classification (NCBI taxonomy): domain Bacteria; kingdom Pseudomonadati; phylum Pseudomonadota; class Gammaproteobacteria; order Pseudomonadales; family Pseudomonadaceae; genus Pseudomonas; species Pseudomonas sp. Sample_16. The sequence continues at coordinate 4,894 of NZ_RCOB01000121.1, read as the reverse complement.
CATAATCAGGTGCTGCACGAGCAAGTGGTGCTGTTGACGGTGGTGTACGAAGACATCCCGCGAGTGCCGCCGAGCCGGCGCTTCGAAGTCGATTCCTACGGCGAGGGTTTCTTCCGGGTAATCCTGCATTTTGGCTTCACCGATGAGCCGGACGTGCCGAAGGCGCTGAAACTGTGTCATCTCGATGAACTGGACTTCAGCCCTATGCGCACCACCTACTTCCTCAGCCGCGAAACCGTCATCGCTTCCAAGCTCGAAGGCATGGCCCGCTGGCGCGAGGCACTGTTCGCCTTCATGTTGCAGAACGCCAACGGCAACCTGCGCTTCTTCAATCTGCCGTTGAACCGGGTGATTGAGTTGGGGACACAGGTGGAGATGTAAGACTGCAAGATCAAAAAGCCCCCGTTGCCTTGCGGCAGCGGGGGCTTTTTATGACGTATCCAAAGGCAGCGATAAACCCTGTGGGAGCGGGCTTGCCCGCGATGGCAGCGTGTCAGTCGACAGAGATGTCGGACGTTATGCCCTTATCGCGGCAAGCCTGCTCCCACAGGGATTTGTGTCGAGTTCAAGTAACGGTCATGAAAAAGCCCCCGTAACCGAAACGCTGCGGGGGCTTTTTTGCAAACGCTGCTCAGATCACTCCTGAGCCTCGGTTTCCTGCGCCTGGAGTTTCTTGATCACCCCCACCAAACGCTGGGCCAGCGCCGGGTAGTTTTCGTCGAAGTGGTGGCCGCCGGGCAATTTGATGACTTCGCCCACGGCGCTCTTGTCGGTGCAGCCACTTTCATCGACTTCTTCTTCACCGTAGATGCACACCACTTTAGCGGCTGGCAACCTGGCCATTTCCGGGCCGGTGGCGGCTTCCTTGCCGGCGTTGCCGAGCCAGCCTTCGACTTCGATTTCGAAGCTGCCGGTACGGGCGAAAGCCAGCAGGATGATTGCGTCGACGCGATTCTGTTCCGATTCGGCCAGGCGGTTGTAGATCGCTGGCAGCACGTCGGCACCGAACGAGTAACCGGTGAGAATGAAGCGCTTGGTGCCCCATTTCTGCCGGTAGTGCTGCATCAGTTCTGCCAGGTCCAGGGCGCTCTGTTCCGGACTCTTGTGCTGCCAGTAGTAACGCAAGGTGTCGATGCCGACCACCGGGTAACCGATCTTGGCCATTTCGCCGGCGACATCGCGGTCCAGATCGCGCCAGCCACCGTCACCGGAGAGGAACAGGGTGACCGTGTCCCGGGCCTGGCCTGCGGGCACTTCAACCACCGGAATCTGCAGGCCGCCTGCCGCTTTGTCGCCGCCGACGAGGATCTTGCGCAGTTCGTTGTTCAGCACTTGCGGCAGGTTGATGTCGTAGTCGCTGATGCTGGTTTCGGCGTTCGGCTGGTCACGCACGAAGCCGGCACTGGTGTCGTCCGGGTTGTCGTTCCATGCCACCAGCCAGTGGCCGTGGGCGGCGCTTTTGGGCAACAGGTGTGTGCAGCTACCGGGTTTTTCCAGGGCCAGATCCACGGAAACGGCATGGGCCTTATCGTTCTTCTGTTCCGACAACCAGCGCCAGGCCAGCACCGCGCCCGGGCCGATGCCGCTGACCAGCGTGGCCGGCCCCTGCAGTTCACGCAGGCCCGCTTGCAAGGCGCGGCTTTGCAGCAGGCAATCCTTGGGCAGAATCACCTGAACGATCTGCGCCGAGGCGCTGCGGCTCAGGGTGGTCAGTTGCTTGTCATTGAGTTTCTGATCATCGTTGACCGCCACCAATACCTGGGCCTTCGGCGTGGTGCCGGGAATGACGCGGGTCATGGCTGCGCCATCGGCCGGTGTGAGCTGTTCGAGGGTCGGTTCTGGTGCCGGGCGTTTGAGGTACCAGAAACCGCCGCCGAGAATCACGGCCAGCACGATCAGTGCGGCCAGGATGTATTTCAGGGAGCGTTGAATCATCAGCGTTTCACCAATCCAGTCAAGCCGCCCGCGATCAGGGCAGCAGTGTCGGCCAGCGCAACCAGCGGATCGAGTCCGGCGGGCACGGCCATATAACGGGGTTCCCAGTCAGGCTGGAATTTGTCTTTGAAGCGGCGCAAGCCTTGGAAGTTGTAGAGCTGCTCACCACGGCGGAATACCATCGAGCCCAAGCGCTGTGTCAACGGTGCGCCGCGACGGGGTTGCAACCCCGACAACGGCACCATGCCCAGGCTGAAGCGCGCGTATCCATGATTTTTATAATGTTGAATCAGGCCGACCATCATGAATTCCATGGTCAGCTTGGGGGCGTCCGGGTGCGCGCGCATCAGGTCGAGGCTGGCCAGGTCATGGCTGTAGGTCTCGAGCAGGTTGGCGAATGCCACCGGGCGCCCCTCGAAACGGATCACCGCTATACGGAAATGCTTGAGGTAGTCATCACTGAACCGCCCCAGGGAGAAGCCTTTCTCACGCACGTTCTTGCCAGTCAGCCAGGCATCGGAAATCACCTTGAGCTCATCCATCGGCGCCTGGCCCGGTTCGTGGATTTCCAGCGACAAGCCATCGCGGGTGCCACGGTTCCAGGTGTAGCGCAGGTCCTTCATCTCCTTGCCCTTGGCTTCGAGATCAAAACGCTTGAGATCGACCCGGGCTTCTTCACCGAGCTTGATCGCGGTCAGGCCGATGTCCATGTAGTACGGCAGGTTCTCCGCGCGCACTTGATAGAACACCGGACGGGCGTGGTGGATGTCACACAGGTCACGGAACTGCCAGATCATTTCCGCTCGTTGCTGGGCAGGGCCAATCGGGTCATACAATGCCACAAGGCTGCGGCCACGACGGGCATACATCAGGAACGCCTCGTCGTTGGGGTGGAACAGCAGCGCCTTGTCGCCGGTGAGGGCTAGGCCGCCGTCCGGTTGGGCGGACGCCATGAGGATCTTGCTGGCGCGCTCCAGTTCATCGGGCGTCGGCAGATGAATCACCGGGCGGGCCGTGCGCAGCAGCCAGGTCAGGGATACCACCACCAGCAGCACCGCGGCGCCGAGCAGCGAGCGCAAGCCACGGGGAGCATCGGCGTCCAGGGTGAACTGCCACCACAGCTGATGGCTGTAGGGAACGTCCTGATAGGCGAACAGCAGCAGCCACATCGAAGCACCGAGTACGCACAGGCTGGCCACCAGGTACAACGGCGAAAACGGCAGTTCGGTCAGACGGCTCGGACGGTAGAACGAGCGGCGGAAAACCCCGAGCAGGCTCGCGGTCAAGACCATCAGGCTGGCTTCTTCCCAGTCGAAACCCTTGAGTAGAGAGAGCAGGGCGCCGACCAGCAGCAGAATGGTGGTGAGCATCCACGCTGCCGACAGTCGCCGACGCAAACCCTGGGCGAGCAGCAGGCACAACACGCCGATCAGGCTGGCGCCCAAGTGCGAGGCGTCGACCAGTCGATGCGGAATCAGAAAGCCGATGTGTTCCAGGCGGGTGTCGATTTCCGGCGTTGCTCCGGAAAACAACAGCACTACCCCGGAAAGAAACACCAGCACCGCGAGAATCGGCGCTGCCAGGCCAGACGCGGCACGCAGCGTCTGACGGGTCTGGAACAGGCGCTGCCCTTCGTTGATCAACAGCAGCAGGCAAGCCACCAGCATCGGCAGCACCACGTAGATCAAGCGATAAAGCAGCAGGGCGGCGGCCAGTGGCGCGGCGCCGAGCTTGTCGGAAAAGGCCGCGAGCAAGATCGCCTCGAACACCCCGACGCCGCCGGGCACATGACTGAGCACGCCCGCCGCCAGCGCCAGGAGGTACACCAGCAGGAATGCGCCGAAGGGCGGAGCTTCGGGCAGCAGGAGATACAGCACGGTCGCGGCGGCGGCCACGTCCAGAGCGGTGATGAGCAGTTGCAGGAACGTCAGGCGGCGCCCGGGCAGGCGCAAGGTGCGACGACCAATCTTGACCAGCAGGTTATCGGCGTAGGGTTGTTCCGGCAGGCGGCGACGGTACAGTCCGATGGCCAGCACGCTGAACAACAGCAGTACGCCGGCAGCGATGGCACCGAGCAAGATCTCTGAGAGCCCCAGGGCCGCAGAGGCCGCGGGCAGATTGCTGAGTGTCGCCAGTGCCGCCAGTGGCGGCAGGGCGCAACCGAGCGACAGGCTGGCAAACAGCGTCATGTGCGCAACCTCAGAAGCCCCCAGGCCATGACGCGCATATAAACGGTAGCGAACCGAGCCACCCGACAGCATCGACAGGCCGATGGCATTGCCAATGGCGAAAGCGCTGAAACCGCCCAGGGCCACGGTGCGCGCGGGCAGGCTCACACCGGCATAGCGACTGGCTGACCATTCATAGCCCAGCAATAGGATGAAGCCTGCCACGGTCGCGCCCAGTGCACCGAGCAATGCCGGTTTTGGAACCTCGAGAATCGAGTCGTGCAGAGCGTCCAGGTCAAGTTCGCTCAGCAGGTGACGACAGGCAATCAGCGCGATCGCGAACAACAGCAGCGTGACCGCAAGACCTATGGGCTGACGGTATTTACTGACGCGATCAAGCAAGCGCAGTCGCTCGGCTTTGATCGGTTGTGTCGCTGTGACGGTGTCTTGTGAATCAGACGAGTTGGCGCGCATCAATCACCTCTTGGATTGTGCGCGACAGGATGGAGGTATCCAGCCAAGTTACCAATCCCTGTAGAAAAAAATAATCACAAATATTAACGCCTCTCACCGGTTGGCGGCGATGGCATGTCATTGGGCATAGAGGGTTCTGTCTGCGATTCAGCATAGTCTGAACCCGCAGCCAGGGTGATCCCGAACGCTTCACTACACAGTGACAGGTCATTGTTGCGAAAGGACTTTTTCAACAGATACAAAAAAGGCCACTCTTTCGAGTAGCCTTTTTTGATGTTTGGTTGCGGGAGCCGGATTTGAACCGACGACCTTCGGGT